>JBOGJN010000389.1:0-2942 GCA_050745445.1 Thermoanaerobaculia bacterium | reverse complement strand
AGCTTTGCGCCAGTCCTCGACCCTACTCAAGACTGCCAAGACGCTCCGCCTAACGATCCCGCCGTCGGTGTTGGCGCGCGCGGACCAGATTATCGACAAGTGAATGGCTTCCACGTGTATGACGGCTCGAACCCTAACCTCAGCTTGCAGCGGCCGGCACCTCGCGTTGCTCGGCGCCGCCGCTGAAGCTGGCGTTCGCCGCACCGAGAAAGGAGGAAAGCGCCTCGTCCACCCACCCTCGATTCCCACCGCAAAAGGACAGGAGGACCACCGATGCTACGAGTTGCATTGATCGCCCTAGCCCTCATCGGCGCGCTGCTGTCAGAGAGAGCGCGCGCGGAGACACCCACCGGCTCGAACGCCGATACCCGCGTCGTCGTCTCGCTTCAGGTCAAGCCGGAGGCGGCGCAACAGTGGCTAACCGGCCCCTGGCAGGTCAATCCGGTCCCGAGCGGCCCGGCCAAGGACGCCAACGCCGTGCTCGTCTTTGTCGATCAGCATCTGACGGTCGACGCCGACGGAAAGCCCGCCGGCTCGGGCATCAACCGCCTCCTCGCCCTCGTGGTGCCCGGCAAGCACTCCGGGACGGGGGAGACGGCCTCGGTGGTCGCCCGCCTCTTCAGCGCCGATCCGGCGTACGTCCCCAGCCCCTACAAGAACGCGGTGCCGGGACAGATCCGCCGTGAGCGGATCGTGCGCGAGTCCAACACCGAGCCGGCGTCGGGCCGGGAAATGTGGACCGTGCGCGACAGCGCGGGCGGTGTGGTGGAGCTGGCTTTCGACTACACCGGCGGCCTACCGGCTCGCAGCAAGAGCGAGAGTAAGGTGTACTCGGCGGTGGACCCCAACTTCTTCCGGATCTACCGCGTTGAGCAGGGCGCGGACGTGGTGAAGAGCGTGCCCGCCAACATCGACCGCGTCCAGAATTTCAAGCTCGCCATCGGGATCCAGGAGCTCCGGAAACTCTTTGACGGATCCGAGAAGGTGGTCGCCGTCACCATGATCCCGTGGTATGTCCGCCAGGTCTCGGTACCCTAGAGGTTCGGCTGGCGTGGGCGACGCGGTGGGCATGACCGCGTCGCTCACGATGCCGCTCCGACAGCTACGCCCGGCCGGGCTAGCTATTCACCGCCAGCCGAGATCTGATAGTTGCGGGCAAGGGGCGTCGAACATCACGCTTGAGCGGACCTCGGGGCTCGCGATGCTCGCCCTCGGCCGCACAGCGAGCGCGTTCGACACACAAGTGGATGGATGAAGGCGCAGGCGAACAGAGTCGGCCGGCGTCGTCAACGATGTCACGAGAAGACTACTAGCAAGCTAGACCTAGCATGAGGGCTTCTACGCGATCGGCCACTAGCTCTAGGGGGTGGACGCTGCATCTCGGCACGGTCGCATTTGCCCTTGTCCTTCTCGCTCCGCCGCTGGTCGCCGAGCCGCAGCAACCGGCGAAAGTCTTCCGAATCGTCGTGCTAACCTCCCATCCCGCCCCTCAAGGGGGAACCGCAAACGAGACACTGAGGGGTTTCCGGCAGACTCTTCGCGAGCTCGGCTACATTCAGGGGGAGAATATCCTCATCGAGGAGCGGTTCGAGGCCGGCCGCGAGGATCGGTTGCGCGAGTATGCAGCCGAGGCGGTCCGTCTCCAGGTCGATGTGATCTTTGCGGTAAGCTACGCCGCGATCCAGGCGGCCGCGAACGCGACGCAGACGATCCCCATCGTTGGACACGATCTCGATTCAGACCCTGTTGCCAGCGGCTTCGTCGCCAGCCTTGCCCGACCGGGGGGAAACGTCACCGGCGTCTTTCTCAATCTCCCGGAGCTATCCGGCAAGGCGCTCCAGCTGCTCAAGGAAGCGATCCCGGGGATCGCCCGGGTCGCCGTGCTCCGGAGTCCCACCACGGCCCCGGCGCCGCTCCGCGCAGCGGAGGTCGCGACTCGCTCGTTAGGTCTGCAACTCCAGATTGTCGAGGCCGGAGGGCCCGGCGACTTCGAAAGCGCGTTCAGCGCGGCAGTCGCGGGACGCAACAGGGCCCTGATGGTGATCCCATCCCCGATGTTCGGCGCCCATCGAACACTAATCAGCGATCTCGCGGTAAAGCATCGGCTGGCAACGACGAGCATCCTCCCCCTCTATGCCGAGGCTGGTCTCCTGATGAGCTACGGTCCGGATGTCCACGGGATGGCCCGACAAGCCGCCCCCTACGTGGACAGGATCCTCAAGGGGGCGAAGGCCGGGGATCTGCCGGTACTGCGGCCTGCGCGGTTCGAGATGATCATTAATCTGAAGACGGCAAGAGCTATCGGCCTCACCATCCCGCCATCGCTGATCCTTCGGGCGGATCGCGTCGTCGAATGACCGAACGCGGGCTCGTATTCGGATCGGAGGTTCGTGGCAGCGGTCATAGAGCAATGCTTCAGTGTCTGGGCGGGTATCGAACTCCACGCTTGAGCGGACGCGCTTCGCGCCCCGCTCACCGTGCGCGTTCGCCGCACAGGGGGCGATGAACCGTTGAGGGGTTTAGCCCGCATTATGCGTGAACGGGCACCCCACCCTCACCCCGGCCCTCTCCCTCAAGAGGGAGAGGGAGTCGTTTGGGATCCCTCTCCCCAGCGGGGAGAGGGCAGGGTGAGGGGGACCCTACGACGCAGAGCCGGCAGCGACGCGCGTTGCCGCCATGTTCAATCCGAGCGACCCGCTCAACGCGCTGCAGATGGAGGATGTGCAGCGCGCCGCGCCCGCCCTCAAGGTCGAGGTTCAGTTTTTCCCCGTGAAGACGCCCGGGGAGCTCTCCGAGACGTTCAAGCGCATCGTCGCCTGGCGTGCCGAGGCGGCGCGGTGGCTCTCTGGGCAGAGCCAAGGGTTGCAGCCGGCAGCGGTGAAGTTGGCGGCCACATACCGGCTTCCGGTCATAGGCACCCAACGGGCCGACGTCGAAGCTGG
>JBOGJN010000388.1:0-2459 GCA_050745445.1 Thermoanaerobaculia bacterium | reverse complement strand
TCGGCGCGACGTTGCCGCTCGCCGTCCGGGTATAGCCCGTGATGGAGCTGCTGTTGAAGTTCGCAACCACAATCTCATTGTTCGCCGTATCCACGACCAGGCCCACTGTGCCACTCAACCCCGTCAGACCGCCAGAGATCGTCCGGGTCGGGGCGACGTTGCCGTTCGCTGTCCGAGGGTAAACTATAACGGAGTCTGGGATGCCGATGTTCGTGACGATCAGCTCGTTGTTGACCATGTCCACGGCCAGGCCCTGGGGAAAACTCAGCCCCGTGGCCGCCCCGGAGAGTGTCCGGGTCGGGGCGGTGTTCCCGCTCGCTGTCCGGGCATAGACCGTGACGGAGGGGGTGAGGCTGTTGACCACCACAAGCTCGTTATTCACCGTGTCCACGACCAGGCCTTCTTGCCCCGCATTCAAACCCGTGGCCGCCCCGGAGAGGGTCCGGATCGGGGCGACGTTGCCGCTTGCCGTCCGAGGGTAAACCGTGACGGAGTTGTTGCCGTTCATCACGACGATCTCGTTGTTCACCGTGTCCACGGCCAGGCCCTGGGGAAAACTCAACCCCGTGGCCGCCCCGGAGATAGTCCGGATCGGTGCGACATTGCCGCTCGCCGTCCGGGCATAGACCGTGACGGAGTTGCCAGAGAAGTTCGTGACGAACATCTCGTCCTGAGCCCACGCCGCCTGACTCACCATTCCCAAGATCAGGGCCCCCACCGGGGAAACGGCACGGAAAAAGCGACACGACATTTTGGACCTCCTCTCCACAAATGATTAGAGCGCGATCCTACGTCTCAAGGCCCACGTTAATCAATGCCAGCAACTCGTAGGGGACAACTCGTAGGGGACGGTGTTGATTTGCTGTATTAGCTCGAAAGAGAGTTCATTCTGCGGTCACGTGGTACAAAGCCCTGGGAATCTCGATACGCGGCTGGCGGGCCATCAGCCTTATTACATCAAATCAACACCGTCCCCAAATCGTCAGCGGGGTTTTGAGTCGGGGCGGTCGCCTTCCTCGAATCCCAACAACTTCCGGAAGAAACCGCGGCGCTGGGTGTCGTGCTTCAAGAGCAGCTGTTCGAGCTCTCCGCGATCGAAAAAAATTCCCTGGCACGAGGGGCACTTTTCGATCTCGATCCCGGAGATCGTCTCGACGGCCATGTCGGCGCCGCACTTGGGGCACTTGCGCCAGTGCGTCCGGCGACGCTCTTCGTCAGCGGCAGTTTGACGTTCGCGTTCGGCGGCGTCCCGTTTCCGGCGAGCCTCTTCGATCAACTTCGCCTCGTTCTGACGGAACCAGGCGTCCTCGCGTCCCTTGCGGACGTCTTCGGTTTCGAGCACCATGAGCGCATCTTAGCCCGGATCGACCACGCCGGCAGTGGCGGGAAACTCGACCGCCCTCATTCGAGCCGCCCCACAGGCAAGGCTCACGGAGTGCCCAGTCGGGATCTCTTCGCGTCGTCCGAACTACTTTCCGCGTCCGGCGGTGGAGGCATGGCCGTCGGTCTTGAAGCTCGACTCGACGAGCGCCTCGATCTGGCCGTCCGGCAGGCCCTGCTTCTTCAGATCGGCGGCCATCAAAGCCTCCCGCAGGCAGATGCCGCAGCCGGCCGCGTGGTTGTCCGCAAAGCACGTCAGCAGGGTCTTGTGCCGGAAGACCTGGCTCTCTTTGCACTCGCAGAAGCAGTGGAGCAGATCGAGGGTGGCCGGGATCTCGCGAGCGATGCGGTAGCCGACGGGCGCCTCCGCCTCGTAGCCCTTCGCGAAGAGCTTCGGGTCGAGAATGGGGCGCTTCTCGAGGCAGACCGCGCAGCCGTTGGGGGGCGCCGGCTTCGTGCTGTTGCCCGCCGGCGCCGCGCCGCCGAGCATCAGCGCGGCAACCGCGGCCGGGATCAGGCTCTTCTTCACTTCAAACCGTCCATGATCTCCGCGAGCGCCTCACGGCCCGGGCGGACCGTCTCGGCCGGAAGGGTGGCCAGCGGCTTCTCGACGCCGAGCATCGTCAGGAAATCCTGCTTGGCCGGCTCGACGTAGATCAGGCCCGTCAGGAACTCCGTCTTCTGCTGGGCCTCGAGGAGGAGATTCATGGCCTTCTGCTTGTCCAGGGCGTCGTAGTCGGCGCGCAGCTTCTTCAACCGGATGTGGGAGCCGTCGTGGAGCCGCACGTCCTGCGTCGTGCCGGGGTCGTAATCGACCGTGATCTCGTCGAAGTAGGGCACGAAGCCGATCTCCTGGATCGGCTCCTCGTGGTCCTGGGCCCACTTGTAGGACTTCGTCGAGGATTCGTGGTTGTTGAACGTCACACAGGGAGAAATGACGTCCAGCAGGGCCGTTCCGCGGTGCGCCAGCGCCCCCTTCAAGAGCCCGACGAGCTGCTTCATGTCGCCCGAGAAGGAGCGGGCCACGTATCCGCAGCCGAGCTCGAGCGCCATAGCGCACAGGTCGATGGCCGGCAGCT
>JBOGJN010000387.1:0-1373 GCA_050745445.1 Thermoanaerobaculia bacterium | reverse complement strand
CGTCTCCGTTAGCCCCGCGCCACGCCCGACTCAGGGCCGGGCCAGGCTTAACCCGCAGGATTCTCAGGCGCTTGGCGCCATCGCCCGCCAGCAGCGCGAACGCCGGGGCAAGTCCGCGGAAGTGGCGCCGCACTCGACCCGCAGGCCCACACGGAAACCCAAACCGACCCGCACGCCGAGCCCCCGTCCCTCCACCCCGCAGGGACGCACGGTCAGTCCCGCGCCGGCCCGCTGAACCAGAGGGCGTCTGCGTTCCGCGCCCGCGCCGATCTCGATCGAGATCCTCTCCTCCTTGCGCATGCAGGACACGGGCGCCGCCGCGGCCTACGGGGTGCTCTTCGCGGCCCTCTCGGCGGCGGCCTTTCTCCTCATGGGGGCGGGAAAGCTCCCAGGCCGGCGGAGGTTAGGCAGCGGCCTCCTCGCTCCGGGCCTCGTCCAGAACTTTCCGAGCTTTCCGTGCCAGCGCTCCCCGTGTGAAGCGTCTCTAAGAGAAAGACCGCTCCCAACCCGACTCACGGAGAAACGAGCCGACCAACATACGAGGTCGTGATCCACCGCAGGCGCTGCGGTCCCGATGCTCACTGGCTCACCGTCCGCAAGGAGAGCCGTGGGGCAGGAGGCGTACAATGGGGAAAGCCATGACGATCAAGGGCGTCCACTTCGTGTCCGATGCGACGGGCAAGAAAACCGGCGTACTCATCGACCTGAAGAGACACCGCCGCCAGTGGGAAGACCTCTACGATGTGATGGTCGCCGCAGCGCGGAAGTCGGAGCCCCGTATCCCCTGGGACACAGTCAAGCAACGCTTGAACGGCCGCCAGAAGCGGCGTGCCTGACTACCGGGTCGTCGTCGCCCGGTCCGCCGAACGTGAGCTGCGCGGCCTTCCGTCCGACGTCCGAGAGCGCGCGACAAGGTCCATTGACGCTCTGGCGTCGGAGCCGCGGCCTCACGGCGTCAAGAAGCTCCAGGGATCGAGCGATCTCTGGCGAATCCGCATACGCGACTACCGAATCGTCTATCGGATCGATGACCGCCGGTCACTCGTGGACATCATTCACATCCGCCACCGCAAGGACATCTACCGGTAACAGTAACCCGTCGTTCGCGGCGTTCGCAGGCCGAACCCACACCTCGCCGATTCGTTCGGAGGAAGCAGCGCCCTCATCGCTATTCCGTCATAGACGCGAACGTCACCGCTCAAGGACGGCAGGGTCTATTTCCTGAAGGAGCCTCCGCAACTTTGGGGAAATCGCATCGTGTTCAAGACGCTCGACAGACAGGTCTTCTCGATGGACGAAAAGGAAGTCGTCTCGATCACGGCCTTGAAGCCGACTCCCATTCCGACGAAGTTTCTACAACCAGGATTCCCGCG
>JBOGJN010000386.1:0-2340 GCA_050745445.1 Thermoanaerobaculia bacterium | reverse complement strand
GAGGTGTACGTGCGCGCCCTCGACACCCAACGAGGGGCGGGCATTCTTCAGGTGACGGACCGCGGCGGGTACGCCCCCGTATGGGGTGTCGACAGCCGCAGTCTTTATTACAGTTATGACGATGCCTGGGCGGTGGCGGAGCTCCAGACGGAGCCCTCCCTGGCCGTCGCCAGACGCCGGAGCGCGGGCCAACTCGGCTTCGGCCCCGAAGACTACGATCTGTCGCCGGACGGACAGACTTTCGTCGTCGTCGCGCCGGCGGCGGGAGAGGCGGAAGTCCTGGTCGCGGTCAACTGGGGCGACGAGCTCCGTCGATCGTTGCGAGCGCGGGAGTAAGCGTGTGGGGTTGAGTCTTCCCTTTATCGCGAGATCGGCTCACCGCTTTGCGAACCGTTCCAGCGAGGCCAGCACATCCGAGGCACCCAGATTTCCTTTGATACCCGCGTCGAGAAAGAGGACGTCGAGTTCGGGAGCAAATCCGTTGCCTTATTGAGGCGTACCGCTACACTGTATTGATGAGGACCACGGCGCTCTGCCTGACCCTCCTTCTGGCGATGGCCTGCGAGAAGTCGAGCGGCCGCAATTCGGTATGGCTCGTGGTCAAGAACGAGAGCGGCCAGTCGCTGCAGGACTTTTCGTTGGAGCACGGCAAGGGTGCCTTCAGATACCAACTATTTGGCACCGGGTTCACGCAGGGCGGCTGGGCCCGGGTCACAGAAAATCAGGCGCTCGTCATGTCCTTTACCGATGAGGCGGGCGCACGGATAGCGCCGTCGCTCGATAAAGCGCTCACCCCGGACATGGTGGGAGGCATCTTCACGATCACGCTCGGCCCGGACGGCCGCGTCGAACAGAACTTCGAGCCCAGGACCGCCGCGTCTGGCGGGAGCCGCTCCGAGGACTACTTTCCCTGGATCGCAGGACTGCTGGCGCTCTTGGCCGTGCCCTCGTTGGTGCTGCTGGTCCGCCGCGCCGGGAGCGCCGCCGCGCGGGCCCCGTCCGCGGTGAAACGCTTTTTCTCCAATCCCGTTTTGGAGGAAGCCGTGGCCCGCCTGGGGCTCACGCACAAGGTTTGCCCGGTGCGGATGTTCACGCTCGACCCTGCGCATCCGACCTCCTGGTGGGAGGGAACCGCCGACGGCTGCATGGTCGGCCTGCTCGACATCGGCAGAATCTGGATTGGCGCGCCCGACGAGGAGACGCTGTGCGTCTTCGAACGGACGGAGCCGGGAGACCTCTTCGCCGGCCGTGACTTCACCGAGCGCGAGGACAATCCGCTGTTGAGCGACGCGGCGACGGCCCGTCTTCTGAGCGAGCTGTCGGGCGCGGTGAGCTCGGTCCAGATCCTGGGCGACGCTGTCGAAGCCGAGGTCGCCTGGGGACGCGCGCAGGCCGAGAGGATCGTCGCGGACGTCCGCGTCCTCTCCGCGCTCAAGAGCCGCGTCGAAGAGCTGGATCCGCCGTTGGTGCGTGCCGTCATGCGCGGCGACGAGCCCAAGGCGTTGGCCCTGATCCGGTCGGGAGCCGGCCTCGAAGACATAACCATCGGCTATCTCAACGCCATGACGGCGGCCGCTTCTGCGGGAAGGACGGAACTGGTCAAGGTCCTGCTGGCCGCCGGAGCTCGGGCCCAGCCGGAGTACGGGTTTCCGCTTCACGCGGCGGCGTCCGCGGGACACGCCGAGACGGTCAAGGCTTTCCTCGACGCCGGCGTGGCCGTCGACGCCCTCGACGCACCTCACGACACACCGTTGATCATGGCCGCGATGAAAGGCCGGGAGGAGGTCGTGGCGATCCTTCTCTCCAGGGGAGCCGACCCCAACGTCCGAAACCTGGACCGCGGCTCCGCGCTCGGCTACGCCAAGCACGGAAGGTTCACGCGGATCGTGGAAATGCTGCGCGCGGCAGGGGCAAAAGAGGGCTAGCTTAACCTCTCCACTCGCTCAGGCGTCTCGAGGCGGAGACGGGTGAAAATCCAGGACGGCAAAATCGCCGAGCGAAAGAGAGGACGAGCCGTCGAGAGGCGCGACGCGCTCCCGGCCGTCGCGCGAAAACGTCCCGTTCAAGCTCGCGGTGTCGATGGCGTAGAGCGTTCCCGCGATCTCGATGACCAGAAGGTCCACGCGAGAGACCGGGCCGGCCGTCATCCGTCGCATCTTGGACCATCTCGGCCATAAAGCGCCGCGACCGAGAGCTCCTCCAAAACCTTCCGAGCTCAACGTTCACTAGCGCCCACTCTATCAAGCTGATAATTCCCCTGTGTCGCGAATCCGGAAATCAACACATGGGTGCTGTGCCAATTCGCCCTCGGCGCTCCCTCTTCCACTCCGGGCGCCGCCC
>JBOGJN010000385.1:0-2948 GCA_050745445.1 Thermoanaerobaculia bacterium | reverse complement strand
GTCAATCACCCAAGCTTCAAGCTGTCAGCCGTCAGCTCTCAGCCTGCGAAGGCATCCCGGAGTCATCCGAAAAACTGAGAACTGAAAACTGACAACTGATAGCTTCTTCTTATGCGCGTCCTCATGTTCGGCTGGGAGTTTCCGCCCTACATCAGCGGCGGCCTCGGCGTTGCCTCCGAGGGGCTCGTCCGCGGCCTCTTGCAGCTTGGCACCGAGATCGTGCTGGTCCTTCCCCACCACCCCCTGTCCTCACCCGAACGGAACCTCAAGATCCTGGATGCCGGAGAGGAGCGGGCCCGCGACGACGCGCCGCACCGCAAGCGTTTCTTGCTGCGGTTGCGCCGGGTGCCGAGCCTTCTGCGCCCCTATTCGACCGACACCCTCTATGCCGAAGAGCGGCAGGTTGCCCAGAACACCCGCACGACGTTTCTCGGACACTACGGGCCAAATCTCGGAACGGAAGTGCTCCGCTACGCCGAGGTCGCGGGGCGGATCGCTCGACGCGAGCGGTTCGACGTCATCCATGCGCACGACTGGCTCACTTATCTGGCCGGGCTCGAGGCGCGCCGGTCGAGCGGCAAGCCGCTGGCCGTGCACGTTCACGCCACCGAGTTTGACCGTTCGGGGGGCGGCTCCAACGGGTTCGTGAGCGACATCGAGCGGCTGGGTCTGACCTCCGCCGACCGGGTCATCGCGGTCTCCCACTACACCGCACAGGTCGTGGCCCAGACCTACGGGGCGCCTCCCGAGCGCCTGCGTGTGGTCCACAACGCGATCGATCCGAAAGAAACGGTCGGCGACTGGACGGTCGCGGAGGGAGATCCGCTCGTGCTGTTTGCGGGGCGCATCACCTGGCAGAAGGGGCCCGAGTACTTCGTGGATGCCGCGGCTCGCGTCGTGCGCGAGATTCCGAATGTCAAGTTCGCGGTGGCCGGCTCGGGCGACCAGATGCGCTCCATGATCGAGCGCGTGGCGGCCCACGGGATCGGCAGCAGCTTCCTCTTTACGGGCTTTCTCTCGCCTTCGGAGCTCGACCGGCTCTATGCGCGCGCGGACGTCTACGTCATGCCCTCAGTCTCGGAGCCGTTTGGCCTGACGGCGCTCGAGGCCCTCCAGCACGGCACGCCGGTCATCGTCTCCAAGAGCGCCGGCGTCTCGGAGGTCGTCCGCAACGTCCTGCGCGTGGACTTTTGGGACGTGGAGGGGCTCGCCTCCAACATCCTCTCGGTTCTGCTCTTTCCGCCCCTCCGGGAAGCGCTTTCCTCGGGGGGACGCGCCGAGGTGCGGCGGCTCTCCTGGGTCGAGTCCGCCGAGAAGTGCCTCGCCGTCTACCGGGAGATGATCCGAGAGACGTAAAACGTAAAGGGTAAAACGTGAAACGGGTTCCCGCTCTCAGCTCGCTTTACGTTTGACGTTTCACGTTTCACGACATCCCGGCGGGCGTAGAATCGCTTTTCACCTATGATCCCCGTCTGTCTGTACTTCCAGGTCCACCAGCCCTACCGTTTGAGACGCTACAACTACTTCGACGTCGGGCGCGAGCACCGCTATTTCGACGACGAGAAAAACGGCGACCTTCTGGGGCGCGTCAGCGAGAAGTGTTATTTGCCTGCAACAGCGATGCTCCTGCGGCTGCTCGAGCGTCATCCCCGGTTTGCCGTTTCCTTCTCCCTCTCGGGCTGCCTGCTCCAGCAACTTCGTGACTTCGCTCCCGCCGTGCGTGAAAGCTTCCAGCGGCTCGCCGCCACAGGCCGTGTCGAGTTTCTGGCCGAGACCTCCCACCACTCGCTCGCCTGGCTGAAGTCGCGCGAGGAATTCGAGGCGCAAGTCGAGCTGCACCGGCAACGCATCCTGGAGGACTTTGGACTCGAGCCGAGGGTCTTCCGCAACACGGAGCTGATCTACTCCGACGAGCTCGCCCTGTACCTCGAAGAGAAGAACTACAGAGGCGTTCTGGCGGATGGAGTCGAGCAGCTCCTGGGACGACGCTCCCCTCACCACGTCTACCGGGCTGCCACGCCGAAGGGGCTGCCGCTTCTGCTGCGCGACTACCGCATGTCCGACGACATCGCCTTTCGCTTTTCCAACCGGCAGTGGAAGGAGTGGCCGCTCACGGCGGAGAAGTACGACCGGTGGGTTTCGGGGCTGCCGGGCGAGATCCTTTCGCTTTTCATGGACTTCGAGACCTTCGGCGAGCACCAGTGGAAGGAGACCGGGATCTTCCAGTTCTTCGAGGCCTGGGTGGACCGGGCGCTCACCCGGCCAGACGCGAGGTTTCTGACGCCCTCCCAGGCGATCGAGACGCTGCCCGCACGGGATGTCCTCTCGGCGCCGCGGCTGATCTCCTGGGCGGATGAGGCGCGGGATCTGTCCGCCTGGCAGGGAAATGAGCTGCAGCGGGACGCCCTGCGGCGTCTTTTCTCGCTCGAGGCGCGGGTGAAGGCCTCGGGTTCGGAGGAACTCCTGCGGGATTTCCGGAGGCTGACGACCTCCGACCACTTCTACTACATCGCCACTAAGTCGTACGCGGACGCCGACGTGCACGCGTACTTCTCCCCGTACGAGTCCCCCTACGAAGCCTACATGGCCCTCATGCACATCCTCTCCGACCTCGAGCGGCGGCTCTCCCGTCCGCGACCGCTCTCCGCCGCGGTCCAGCCGCGGGCCTAGGGGGCGAAAGCTTTCAGCTCTCAGCTGTCAGCTTTCAGCCGGATCCGAAAGCGCGCAGTCTCCCGTTATCTGGAGCGCAGCTTCTTGTCACCCCGAGCGCAGTTTCCTGTCATCCCGAGCGCGGCTTCTTGTCGTCCCGAGCGCGGCCTCCTGTCATCCCGAGCGCAGCTTCCTGTCATCCCGAGCCCTTCGCCTCCCACTGTCATCCCTTCGCGCTCTCCCTCCCTGTCATCCCTTCGCGCCCCCTCTTGTCATCCTGAGCGAAGCGAAGGATCTAC
>JBOGJN010000384.1:0-1285 GCA_050745445.1 Thermoanaerobaculia bacterium | reverse complement strand
ACACAATCTGCCTCCACGGAGACACGCCCGGGGCCGCGTCGATCGCGCGCCGGATCCGCGAGCGTTTCCGGGAGGAGGGGATCGCAATCATGCCACTCTCGATGCAGGCGCACGCGGGCGCGGCCGCCTCCGTGCGGCCCGCCTAACGAATCGTCATGGCTCCGGAATCAACTCCGCACGAAGAGACCGGCTGGAAGCGGAGCGTCCGAGACCGGTTGGGCGCTTTCTCCCGGGCGGCCGCGTCTCTGGTCGAAACGCGCGTGGCGATCTTTCGCGAAGAGGTCGGGGCCAAGGCCGGGTTGCTCGCCCGTGCCGCGGTCGGTCTGTGGCTCGCCCTGGCCCTGGCGGGTATCGCGTTGCTTCTGGCGGCGGCGCTCTTGACCGCGCTTCTGGCGCATCTCTTCGGAAGCACGGTGGCCGGTCTCTCTGGGGCGCTTTTGCTCTGTTTTGCGGCTGCCGCCGTTGCGGGTCTCTACGGGTGGAGGGTGCTGCTGCGCGTCCGGCCGACGGAGTTCCCGCTGACTGCGGGGGAGATCCGGAAGGACTGGCAAACGGTCGCCCCTTCCGCGGGGCGGACAAACGAGGGTTCCGAATCCGAGGACGAGGAGAGTGGAGACATCGAGGATCTCGCCGAGCGCTTCCGCGCGGGGTCGGAATGAAGAGCCAGCAAGAGCGCATCGCCGCATTGCTAGAGCGCGCGGAGGCGCAACGACACGCGCTTGCGGAAGCTGTCGCGGATATCCGCGACGAGGTCGAGCGACGCCGCCTCCAGTGGAAGGTCGTTAGCATGGTGGTGACAGGGCTCGCGGCGGCGGGCACGGTGGCCTACAGACTGTTCGGAAAAACTTCTCTCTCGGCCAAGGTCGGCCGCGCGGCTTCGACGGTCTCGCTTCTCTGGACTCTGGGCCGGGCCTACATTCGCGGACGGCGATAGCCGCGTTGCGGCTCGGTAGTCGTCGGCAGTCAGCTCTCGGCTGCCCGGGGGGTGCCGTCACAGGGCGTCCGGGAGGAGCTGGATCACTCTGGCCGCGATCGCCTCGTAGCCGCTGCGGTTGGGATGGAATCGGTCCACGGCCAGGCGGTCGGCGCGACCCTGAAAAAGATCAAAGGTCGGAACCACGAAGATTCCGGGATACCCCAGAGAGGTTTCCTCCAGGATCGTGTTCCAGGACAGGATGACGGAAGCCCCGGCCCGCCCGGGAGCGCTGCCTTCGCCGAAGGGATCGTACAGACCGAGAACGTAGACCGGCGCCCTCGGGTTTGAGTCCCGCAGCCGATGGAAGAT
>JBOGJN010000383.1:0-2278 GCA_050745445.1 Thermoanaerobaculia bacterium | reverse complement strand
CGTCCGCGCTGACCCTTCTCCCACTCTTCCCAGAGCCCGTAGATCCTCATTTGCCGCGAGAGCTTCTGGCCATCATTATCTCTGGGGGGGGATTCTAATTCGCTGCGGCGGTGCGTTATCCTGCGGGAGGAGGGCCCAAATGTCGATCGAAGGCGGAATGAAGGGGATGCAGCAGACATTCGAGTGTCCCCGGTGCGGAAAGAGCTTTACCTTCTGGCGGCCCGAGACGCACCCGGGCGTGAAGGTCAAGTGCTACTTCTGCAAGAACGAATTCGAGGACGAGGCGGCCCGGAGAGCTCCCGCCGCCGTCACCCCGGCCCCCGCTCCATCGCAACCGGCTCCGCCCGATCCGGCGGAGACTCCCGCGAGCTAGCGACCGCTGAGTCCTAGCTCCCTTTCTTCCCGGCCCACCTTGCCGGGCGCTTCTCGAGGAACGCCGTCAGGCCCTCCCTGGCCTCGGCGGAGGAGCGGCGGGCGGCGATGGTGCGGACGGTCAGAGGCATGGCTTGATCCGGTTTCTTCCCGGCGATCAGCTCGATCAGACGCTTGGCGATGCTCACGGCTTGCGGGCCGGAGGTGAGAAGCGAATCGATCTTCCTCTGACACGCGGCGTCAAGCTCGTTTGGAGGCACCACCCGATGCACGAGACCGATGCGCAGGGCATGGGCCGCGTCGAAGCGGTCTCCGGTCAGGAAGAGGTCGCGCGCCTGCCTCGGACCGATGGCGCGCAGAACGTAAGGAGAAATGACCGAGGGAAGGATTCCGAGCTTGACCTCCGCGAGCGCAAAGACCGTGCCCTCCGCCGCGATGGCGACGTCGGCCGCGGCGATAAGGCCCACGCCTCCGCCGATCGCGTGCCCGTGAACCCGCGCGACGACCGGCTTGGGGCACAGATCAATCGTACGGAGCATCCGGGCCATCCTCCGGGCGTCCGCCTCGTTCTTTTTGCGGGAGTAAGTCCCGGCCTTCCGCATCCAGGCCACGTCCGCGCCCGCGCAGAAGGAAGCGCCCTCTCCCGAGAGAACGACGACGCGAATCCCCGGATCGGCGGCGACTGTCCGGAAGGCCCGCGTCAGCTCCTCGATCAGGACATCGTCAAACGCGTTCCGGACCTCCGGACGGTTGAGGATGACGCGGGCGACAGCATCGTCCCGCTCGAGACGGAGCCGTGTGTATGGGGGCAGTTTCCTGGTCATGGAATGAAGCTATCAGCTCTCAGCCGTCAGCTGTCAGCTCTTGGAGACGGAGGCAGGCTGAAAGCTGAAAGCTGACAACTACATTCTGAATACCCCAAACTCCGTCTCTTCGACGGGGGCGTTGTAGGCGGCGGAGATGGCCAGCGCGAGCGCGGCCCGCGTCTCGGCAGGATCGAGCACGCCGTCGTCCCAGAGACGCGCCGTCGAGTAGTAGGGGCTCCCTTCCAGCTCATATTTCTCGCGGGTCGGCCGCTCGAACTCGGCAACCTGCGACTCGCTCATGGGGGGCGTTCCGGTGCGGGAGAGCTGTTCCTGCTTCACGGTCGAAAGGACGGAGGCTGCCTGCGTCCCGCCCATCACCGAAATCCGCGCGTTCGGCCACATCCAGAGGAACCTCGGGCCGTAGGCGCGCCCGCACATCCCGTAATTGCCGGCGCCAAAGGAGCCGCCAATGATGACGGTGAACTTCGGCACGGCGGCGTTGGCGACCGCGTGAACCATCTTGGCGCCGTCCTTGGCGATTCCGCCCTGCTCGTACTGTTTGCCGACCATGAAGCCCGTGATGTTCTGGAGAAAAAGAAGCGGAATCTTCCGCCGCGCGCACATTTGGATGAAGTGCGTGGCCTTCAGGGCCGACTCGGAGAAGAGAATGCCGTTGTTGGCCACGATGCCGAGGAGAAAACCGGAGAGCCGCGCAAAACCGCAAACGAGTGTGCCGCCGTAGCGCGCCTTGAACTCCTGGAACCGGGATCCGTCCACGAGGCGCGCGATCACCTCCCGCACGTCATAGGGCTGCCGGACGTCCGTCGGGAGGATTCCGTAAATCTCCTTGGGGTCGTACGCGGGATTCTCCGGCTCGGTTCGGTCCTCCGGAAGAACCTTGGACGGGTGCAGATTGCCAACGATCGAGCGAGCGATCTCGAGCGCCTGAGCGTCGTCCTCGGCCAGGTGGTCCGCCACGCCCGAGATCCGCGTGTGCACGTCGGCGCCGCCCAACTCCTCCGCCGTGACTTCCTCTCCCGTCGCCGCTTTGACCAGCGGCGGCCCGGCGAGAAAGATGGTCCCGGTTCCTTTGACGATGA
>JBOGJN010000382.1:0-2846 GCA_050745445.1 Thermoanaerobaculia bacterium | reverse complement strand
CGTAGGAACTTGGCCCGTCTTGTCTATTTACTGGACGAGAGTCCTTCGATACCTACGGAGTGCTATAAAAATCATAGCTACAGCTGATGTCATAGGATGAAATGCTCTGGAATCGGTCCAAGAAGAGCCCGCGTGGCTGAAGGTTTGAGGATCACTGGTGACTCTCGGATCGGGGTCAGCTGTCTCCCGCGAGCAGGCTCTTTGCGATCACGAGTTTCTGGATCTCGCTCGTGCCTTCGCCGATCGTACAGAGCTTGACGTCCCGGTAAAACTTCTCGACGGGGAAATCCTTGATGAATCCGTAGCCGCCGTGGATCTGGAGCGCGCGGTCGGTGGCGCGCACCGCGATCTCCGAGGCGAAAAGCTTCGCCTGCGCGGCCGTCCGCGTAATCTCCTCGCCGCGGTCCCTGGCCGCGGCGGCGCGCAGCGTCAAGAGGCGCGCGGCGTCGATCTCGGTCGCCATTTCCGCCAGATAGAACTGGATCGCCTCGAACTCGCAGATCGCGCGTCCAAACTGCTTGCGCTCCCGCGAATACTTCAGCGCCGCCTCGTAGGCGCCCCGCGCGATTCCCACCGCGAGCGCCGCGATCGAGATGCGGCCGCCGTCCAGGATCTTCATGGAATCCACGAAGCCATGCCCCTCGGCCCCGAGCAGGTTCTCGGCCGGAATGCGGCAGTCCTCCATCACGAGCGTACAGGTGTCGGAGGCCCGCATGCCGAGCTTGTTCTCCTTCTTGCCCACGCGGATACCGGGATTGGAGAGCTCGACGATGAAGGAGGAGATGCCGTGATGTCCGGCCGACCGGTCGGTGACCGCCATCAGGACCGCCACACCCCCGACCGAGGCATTGGTGATGAAGTTCTTGGAGCCGTTCAAGACCCAGCCCTGACCGTCGCGCACGGCCGTGGACTTGGTGCCTCCGGAGTCGGAGCCCGCCTCGGCCTCGGTCAGACCCCAGGCCGCCAGCCACTCCCCCGATGTCAGCTTCGGCATGTATCGCTGCCGCTGCGCCTCCGTTCCGAACTGGAAGATGTGGTTCGAGCCGAGCGACGTGTGCGCCGCCAGCGCCAGGGCGACCGAGCCGTCCACACAGGCGATCTCCTCGACGATGCCCGCGTAATCGACGTAGGAGAGGCCGGCCCCGCCGTACTTCTCCGGGAAGATGGCTCCGAGAAACCCGAGCTCCCCCAGCCTACGGAACACCTCGCGGGGGAAGAGCTGCGCCTCGTCCCACTCCATCACGTGGGGACGGATCTCGGCATCGCAGAACGCACGGAGCGTTTCGAGAATCGCCTGCCGCTCGGAAGAGACTGACGCGGCCATGGGAAGGATTGTAGAGCTATCAGCTATCAGCTGTCAGCCTTCAGCTTGCCGGAATGGAGCCCGGCTGAGAGCTCAAGATCGACCCGACCTACGACCCGCTGCGTGGCAACCCACGGTTCCAGAAACTGGTCGCGAGCGTGAAGGCACGCTTGCCTCGGGCACTCACCTCGGCCCGTTGGGTGGGGCGCGCTTCCTACAGTCTCGCGGAGCGGCAAGGGGTATTCCGGCAGGGGAAAAAGAATCCGCCCGACACGGAGGAAACGGTCGGGCGGATTGACCGGAGAGCCGGTCTTGTCCGGCTCCCGATCGGGAGACTGCGGCTAGCCCTTGACGGAAGACAGCGACTGCTTGCCGCCCGAAACAGGCAGCAGCGATTGCCTGCCGCCCACAGGAGGCAGCGAACGTCGGCACGTCGAATTGACGCCCCAGCAACGGTCTCGACTGGGAATCTCCGCCGCGCTGGCACTCTTGGGGACAGCCGCCACCAGGGTCACCGCCGTGAGGAGTAATCCGAGCATCTTCTTCATGATCTTTCCCCCTTTCACTCTCTAAAGGCGAAAATGGGGGAGAAAACCTCTCAGCTGGGAATAGACTCCAGGTAGCTCGCCAGGATGTTCGATGCCCGTTTGGGTGGACTTCTGGCTTCAGCCCGAGTCAGGATGGCCAAAGCCGAGGATCACGGCGTGGGAACACCTGCCTCTCCGGGCGATGTCACCGGGCTGCTGCGGGCCTGGAAGCAGGGGGACCGGGAGGCCCTGGAGAGGTTGATCCCCCTTGTCTACGGTGAGCTGCATCGTATGGCCGAGCGCTATCTGCGGCGGGAGCGGCGCGGCCACACGCTGCAGCCGACCGCGGTGGTCAACGAGGCGTACTTGAGGCTCGTGGGTCGCCGGGGGGAGGCCTGGGAGAACCGGGCGCATTTCTTCGCCGTGGCCGCGCAGTCGATGAGGCGGATCCTTGTGGAGCACGCGCGGCGCCGGGGGGCGAAGAAACGCGGCGGTCAAGGGGCCCGGTACCTGCTGGACACCGTCGTCATGACGGAGCCACGAGCGGTTGACTTGATTGCCGTGGACGACGCGCTTGAAAAGCTCACGGCGCTGGACTCGGAGCAGGGTCGGGTCGTCGAGCTGCGTTTCTTTGGGGGTCTGACCGAGGCAGAGACCGCGCAAGTGCTTGAGGTCTCCCTGGCGACCATTCACCGCAAATGGCTTTCGGCGAAGGCATTCCTGCACCGAGAGCTTTCGGGTTCTGCCCGATGACTCCGGATCGCTGGCGAAGGGTTCAGGAAGTCTTTGCGACGGCGACGGAGCGCGAGCCGGGGTCACGAGTGGCATATCTCGAAGAAGCCTGTCGGGACGATCCGGAACTGAGGAAGGAAGTCGAGTCGCTCCTCTCTTCCTTAGGGGCGGCCTCCTCGGGCTTCCTGGAATCGCCGGCGATCGATGCCGTGCCGGCGCTCTCACAGACACACAGGACCGAATCTCCGGCTCTGGCGCGCGGCAGGCGGCTCGGTCCTTACGAG
>JBOGJN010000381.1:0-1995 GCA_050745445.1 Thermoanaerobaculia bacterium | reverse complement strand
GGCTTTGGAGAAGCACGCGGTCGTAGAGGCGGTCCATTATCCGGGCCTGGCGTCTCACCCCGGCCACGAAATCGCGAAGCGTCAGATGAAGGCCTTCGGCGGCATGCTCTCCTTTCGCGTGAAGGGGGGCCGGGAGCGCGCGGTCGAACTCGCCTCGAGCGTCAAGATATTCACGAACGCCACAAGCCTCGGGGGCACGGAGAGCCTGATCGAGCATCGGGCCTCCAGCGAGGGCCCGGGCTCGAAGACGCCCCAGAACCTGCTGCGCGTTTCCGTCGGCCTCGAGCACGCGGACGACCTGATCCAGGATCTGATTCAGGCGCTCGGGTGACACGGCGGAGACGTCCGGAAGAGGAGAGCCCTCATATCAGATCTGACATATCCTTCGCTGACTACTTCTCGCAGATTGCCGAGGGCTATGCCCGGTACCGCCCCGGCTATCCTCCCGCGCTCTTTGAGTGGCTGGCCTCTCTCTGCCCGCGCCGCGAGCTTGCCTGGGACTGCGCCACGGGCAGCGGCCAGGCGGCGATCGGGCTCGCCGCCCACTTTGCGCGCGTTGTCGCGACGGACGCGAGCGCTGAGCAGATCGAACGAGCGACGCCGCACGAGAGGGTGGCCTACCGAGTAGCGCCGGCGGAAGACTCGGGGATCTCCGGCCAGTCGGTCGATCTCATTACCGTCGCGCAGGCGCTTCACTGGTTCGAGCTCGACCGTTTTTACGCCGAGGTCCGCCGCGTCGCGGCGCCCGGAGCGGTGCTCGCCGCCTGGTGCTACAACCTCTTCTCGATCGATCCGCTGACCGATCCGGTCGTCAACCGCTTCAACTTCGAAGTCGTGAGCCCGTACTGGCCCGCGGAGCGCAGGCTCGTCGACGAGGAGTACCGGTCGTTGCCGTTTCCCTTCGCGGAGATTGACCCACCCCGGTTTACGATGGAGGAGCGCTGGGATCTTGCCCGCGTGATCGGATACCTCGGCACCTGGTCGGCCGTCAAACGATGTCGGGAGGCCACGGGCGCCGACCCGATTGAGACATTGCGGCCGGAGCTCGAGCGAGCCTGGGGGGATCCCTCCGCCGCAAAGACGGTTCGCTGGCCGCTCGGGATGCGCGCCGGAAGGATCTAGTGCGGTTGCCGTGAGACACTGAAGCAGGTGGCGCCATGCGGATCTCGCTTGTTCGAACGGGGGGCCTCGCGGCCATGCGCCGGATCGTGATGGTCGATACGGAGGCACTTGCCGCGGAGAAGGCGCGGCAGATCGAGAGCCTAATCCGCCAGGCGGATCTGCCGAGCCTCTCCGAGCCCACGATGGCGGTCCGCCGAAGCCCCGACCGCTTCCGCTACACGCTGACGGTCGAGGAGGAAGGGCGGCAGTCCAAGGTCACCCTTGCCGAAGAAGAGATGCCGGAGAGGCTGCGCCCGCTTCTCGATGCACTCTGGCGCGAGGGTGAGCCCGGGTCGAAGCCCTCGGACACCGTGACCGCGTAGGCGCGTCTCTCCGCGCGAACCCTGCATCCGCCTGGTTTTCGTTATGCTCCGGCGGTTTTCCGACGGAGGAGAAGATGAAGATCATCGTCCAAAAGGGGTTCCCGGTTCTCGCGTTTTTCTTTCTGCTCGCGGCTTCGCTTTCCGGTCAGCCGCGCCCGATCACCGAGAAGGACCTCCTGAAGTTCCAGTGGGTCGCGGTCCCACAGATCTCGCCGGACGGCAAGCAGGTGGCCTATGTGCTGGTCGCCGTGAACGAAAAGGAGGATCGCTACGACACGAGCATCTGGTCCGTCGCCACCTCGGGGACATCAGCGCCGCGGCGTCTGACGGCCGGCCCGCGCGACTCTTCGCCCCGCTGGTCTCCCGATGGCCGCACCCTCGCCTTCCTGCGCGTCGCAAGCGAGAAGGAGAAGCCGCAGATCTATCTGCTGCCTATGGACGGGGGAGAGGCGCGGCAGCTGACCGACCTTCCGCGCGGCGCCTCGGCTGCCGCCTGGTCCCCTTCGGGAAA
>JBOGJN010000380.1:0-1640 GCA_050745445.1 Thermoanaerobaculia bacterium | reverse complement strand
CACCTACGGAGTCAACCCCTTCGTGGACACGGAAGACGACCACCTCTCGACATTCGGCCTGGACGTGGACACGGGCTCCTACGCGATCGCGCGGCGCTATCTGACCGACGGCAACCTCCCGCCGCCGGAAGCGATTCGCGTGGAGGAATTCGTAAACGCCTTCGACTACGGCGACCCGGCTCCTTCCGAGGGAGACTTCGCGATCGGCGCCGACGGCGCGCCGACGCCGTTCGCGCGGGGCGACCGCTACCGGATCCTTCGGTTTCATCTCCGGGCAAAGGATGTCGATCCCGAAGACCGCAAGGCCGCCGATCTGACTTTCGTCGTGGATGTCTCGGGCTCGATGGCGCAAGAGAACCGCCTGGAGCTTGTCAAGAAGGCGCTGGGGCTGCTCCTCGACCGGCTGCGGCCCTCGGATCGCGTGGGCCTGGTCGTCTTCGGGACAAATGCACGCGTTCTCCTCGAGCCGACCGGCGACCTGGAGGCGATCCTCCGTTCGATCCAGGCCCTGGCTCCGGAGGGCTCCACGAACACGGAAGAAGGCCTGCGCCTCGGCTACGAGATGGCGATGCGAAACCGCCGCGAGAATGCGATCCACCGGGTCCTTCTGTGTTCGGACGGCGTCGCCAACGTCGGCCGGACAGGGCCCGACTCGATCCTTTCGGTGATCGAACGGGAAGTAAAGTCGGGTATCGAGCTGACGACGGTCGGGTTCGGGATGGGCAACTACAACGACGTTCTCATGGAGCAGCTCGCCGACAAAGGGCACGGCCGGTATGCCTACGTCGACAGCCTGAAGGAGGCGCGGCGCGTCTTTGTCGAGAACCTGACCGGGACGCTCCAGACGGTCGCCTCCGACGCGCGGGTCCAGGTGGACTTCAACCCCTCCGTCGTCACGCGCTTTCGGCTCCTGGGCTACGAGAACCGCGCAATTCCCAATGAGAAGTTTCGAGACGACAAAGTGGACGCCGGGCAGATCGGAGCGGGACACCGGGTGACTGCGCTCTACGAGATCAAGCTCGCTGATGGCGCGTCGTCCGGGAAGGTCGCGACCTTGCGCCTGCGGTACCGCACGGCACAGGCAAAGAAGTTCGTGGAGGTCGAACGGACGGTGCGGCTCTCGCAGTTCGGCGATTCTTGGGACCGGGCGCCGCGAGGCTTACGCCTGGCCGCGCTCGTAGCCGAGTTCGCGGAGATCCTCAAGCACTCCTACTGGGCGAAGGACTCGTCTCTGGCTGAGCTGCTGGTGCGCGCCCGCAGGGTTGCCGACGAATTCCCCGTCGACGAAAAGGTTGCAGAGCTCGTGAGCCTCGTCGAAAAGGCGGTGCGCCTGACCCCACTTCCACCGGCCTCCGTCGACCCCGAAGAGTGATTTCGCCGCGGGCCGTCGAGCGGGCTCGAGGAAACAGGGTTTCGAGACAAGGCGGCGACGCCTTCCGGTAGAACTTGCTGCCCCGCCTTGCGTATGAAGCTGTTCAAGGGGGAACCTATGCGTCGCATTCTCTTTTCGGGTCTGCTCCTGGCCGCCGTTTCCGGGTCTTCGCCGGGCGCGCCGCCGGCGGCCTCCGACCTCGCATCCCGCCAAAAGGCCTTTCAGGAGCTCTTGAAGGAGCACTGGGAGTACACGCTCTCCCACAATC
>JBOGJN010000379.1:0-3559 GCA_050745445.1 Thermoanaerobaculia bacterium | reverse complement strand
GTGCTGGCTCGCGTCGTTCGATACCTCGCATGCTTCCCGCTGTGGGAGGCCGAAGCCTACGCCGCCGCGACACTGGTCGACAGGGGCTTTGGGGACCTGGCGCGTCCGCTCGACTATCAGACGGTCTGCCCGCTCGGGTTCCTTTGGGTCGAATGGCTGGCGGTCCGGTTGCTTGGCTGCTCGGAATACGCCCTGAGGCTCTTTCCCCTGGTTTGCGGGATTGCCGGCCTCCTGCTTTTCGCCTGGGTCAGCGGCCGGCTCCTGGCAAGCCCCGCCAGACTGCTGTCGATTGGCCTGCTGGCCGTCGCCTACCCGGCCATCCGTAACTCCGCCGAGTGCAGGCAGTATGCAAGCGACCTCTTCTTCGCGATCGCGCTGATCGCTCTCTGCGCGGGTTATCTGACGGGCCAGCCCGGCCGGCGGACACGGTGGTGGTTGGGCCTGGCGGCCGCTCTGCCGGTCGCACTGCTGTTCTCGTTCCCGTCCGTTTTCGTCGCAGCCGGCGTCATCCTCGCCCTCGGCTGGAGTGGAGCGAGACAGCAAACCCCTGATTCCGGTGAGGCGCGGATCCGCCCGAGGCTTTCCCTCGCGGCGCGTCTTGCCCCGTCGGCAGCCCTCGCGGTTCTGCTGGTCGCCTCCTTCGCAGTCCTCGGCCTTGTGTACCTCCGGCCGCTCTACCGGGCCGCGGGCGGTCCGCCGGCGCCCTTGACTTGATGTGGAAGGACGCTTTCCCACCGCTTTCCCAACCGGCTCGCCTGCCTCTCTGGCTTCTCGAGACGTATACCGGGCGGATGTTTGCCTACGTAACCGGCGGGTCGAACCTCCGGAGTGCGCTGACGACGCTTCTCTTCGTTCTGGGCTGCGTGGAGACCTGGCGGCGCAGACAGACAACTCTGCTGCTGCTCGTGACAACCCCGTTTCTCGCCGGCCTTGCGGCCGCCGCCCCACGCCTCTATCCCTACGGGGCAAACGACAGGCTTGTCGTTTATCTTGGCCCGTCGATCTGTCTGATGGCTGGTCTCGGCGCCGCCACGCTTCTGGAGCGATTGCCAACGGCGACGGCAAGGCGACGCGCCCTCCTGATCGCGACTTTCCTCCTCGCGGCCTTTGGCCTGGCGGTCGCGGCCGAAAGCGTCGTCCGCCCTTACAAGGCAATCGAGGAGGAACGTGGGCGCCGTTTCGCGAAGTCTTTCTGGACGCAGATGGCGGACGGCGCGGAGGTTGCCTCTCTAAAGTCCGACCTGCACGTCGGACTGGAGCCGGAGGTGTGGCTATGGAGCGACACGGGTTGGCGTGCCGCCTTCCACTATTACCGTGCGGTCTACGGGCCGCCCGCGTGGCGGCCGGATGACCCGCGCTGGCATCGTCTGGGGGCGAGCCGTCCGCTGCGGGCCGTGGCCTGGACACTGAGAGCGGACCGTCCCCCGGCCTCCGAGGCGGCCTGGCTTGACAGCATCTCGGATGAGTACCGTCTGCGTCGCAAGCAGGTCTTTGCGGTCACCGAGCGGAGTGTCTATCTGGTTTACGAACTCGTGCCGATTGTGCCTGCGCCTTCCCCGCTCGCGTCCTTCCCGCCCGCCCGAGCCCATTCCAACGCGAGAGCGGCGGCCGACTGGCGGAAGCGTGCGGGAATCGAACGCACCCATCCCGGCGAAAGCCGCGACGCCGACGGATTTGAAGGCCGCGAGGACTACCAGGCCCCGTGCGCTTCCGGCAAACTCGTGGGTCCGGCTGAGCCATTGTAGTATCCCGTCGCCGACCAGCTCGATGAAGAATCCCGAAACTGCCGGACTCCCGACGAAGCTCGCGAGACACGCTGTGCGCCTCGTCCTGGTTGGTCGTCAAAACTGCTCGCCACTGCGCCTCGGGTTCACCCGAGGGGCGCAAAACCGACATGAGCCGTCCATGGATCTTCGCGACGGCGGTCGAAGCCGTTGGCTCCCCTGTCTGCCGCTGCTCCTTCTGATCCTCGCCATGACGACGGTCCCCGCGAAGGGCCAGTGCGTCGACGAGCGCATGGCTCAGACACCCGGGAGATCCTCGGACGCTCGAGAAGTTCCTTTCTCAGAGGACAACGGTGGCGATGTCCGCCTCTTCGGCTTTCGTCCGACCGGCGAACAGGCCATCCCTTCCGCGACGGAAGAGGGTGTCTTTCCGCTTTTCCGTGGAGATCCCCTTCTTCCGGCAGATGCCGACGACAGCGGATCGGGATCGGAGAGCGAGAAGGCCGAGGATTCGTCGGGATCACTTTCGGAGCGCCCGCGCGGTCTCCGTAACCAGGACGCGCCGTTCATGAAGAAATTCCGGCGAGGAGAAAGGATCATCTTTGGAACCGAACTGGTGAGCCTCGGAATCCTGCTCCTGAGCCCCCAGTTGGTCACGCAATGGTCGGACGACCCTTTGTCGAACGCGGCCGAGAACCTCAAACGGGCCTGGACGCTGCCTCCGGTCTGGGACAATGACGGCTGGTATCACAACTACGTCGGGCACCCGTACGCGGGCTCCATCTACTACAACATGCTTCGAAGCCAGGGAGCGACGCAGATGCAGTCTTTTCTCTTCTCCACCCTGCAGTGCGTCCTTTTCGAGTACGTCATCGAGGCCGTTGCGGAACGACCCAGTATACAGGACCTAATCTTCACTTCGACTCTCGGCTCTGTGCTCGGCGAGGTATTCCATCGGTGGGCCCTCAAGATGGTTCAGAAGGACCTGACCTTTCTGCAGAAGGTTCTGGTTCTGTTTGCCGACCCTTCGTACGTGCTCAACAACGGGTTCCGGGCGAGATGATCCGAGCCGGTCGGGCGGATGGGCACGAGATTGGCGGAAGCGTGTGGGAATCGAACCCACCCGTCCCGGCCAAGCCGCGACGCCAACGGATTTGAAGTCCGCGAGGACCACCAGGCCCCGTGCGCTTCCGGCGCGGATTCTAACGAAAACCTCACGGTGTCCGCGGCGGCCGCCGATTGAGACCGAGTCTGGCGAGCGCGGTTTCCTCCCCCTCGCCATGCATTTTCCAGTACGGGAAGCGATCGCTTGCCAGAAGGACGGCTCGTTCTCCGTCGCTTGTCTCCCACTGAACGATCCGATGCGGCTCGGCCGTTTCGACAAGAACGGTCCAGGTTGGGCCGCCCCGAACCTGAACGGTCCTTCGCTCCGCCTCGAAGCTGCCCGCGGGAACAGTGACGCGAAGGGGCGCGCCGTCGCGCGCAAGTGTCCCCTGACCGACTTCGAGGAGGTGGTGTGCCAGCCTGGCGGTCCGCAGCGATCCCACGAGAGCGACCTCGCGCCGCTGCCCGGGACCGAGAACGGGGGCGGCAAGACCGCGCGCCCACAGGAGGATCGCGTCGGCGGCAAGCGCGTTTGCCGGAACAGCCAGCACGCGTTGCTGGTCCGCCTCTCCATCGAAGTAGCTGTGGGACGTCAGACGCGCCAAGCCGGAATCGAAGAGGAGCTGCGCATACACGTTGCCGCACCATTCCTGAGATGAAAACGAAACCTTCGTCGCGCTGCCGGCGGGGCGATCGTTGACGGACGAGAGGGCTACGAAGGCGCTGGTCAT
>JBOGJN010000378.1:0-9086 GCA_050745445.1 Thermoanaerobaculia bacterium | reverse complement strand
ACTCTTGACTCTCGACTCTCAACTCGTGCCCAGGGGCCAACGCGAGCGGGCGTTGACCGTGGCAAAGTCGCCTGCCCCGTCCCGGCGGTAGCGCAGCAGCCCCGCCCAGGCGATCATGGCGGCGTTGTCGGTCGTCAAGTCCTTGTCGGGCAGGAGAACGGAGACGCCGTTTTCCTCTCCCCAGGAGGCGAGTGTTCTCCGAAGCTCGGAGTTGGCCGCCACGCCCCCGGAGAGGGCGAGGAGCCGGATCCCCTCCCGCCGATGGAACGTCTCAACGCGCGTGACGAGGGCCTTCACGATCGCCCGTTGAAAGCAGGCAAGCAGATCCGTCAGCTCCGGATCGAGCTGCCCCTCGGCGCGCGGCGAGCCGTCCAGGCCGAGTCTCCGGAACTCGCGCAGCATCGCCGTCTTGAGTCCCGAGAAGGAGAAGTCCTCCGAGCCGTCTCCCGCCCGGCCGATCGGGAGGGAGAAGCGATCCCCGTTTCCACGCGAGGCGATCCGGTCCACGACCGGGCCGCCCGGGTAGGGCAGGCCCGCGCGTCGCGCGACCTTGTCAAACGCCTCCCCCGGGGCGTCGTCGCGCGTGCGGGCAAGCGGGACGATTCGCGCCGCCTCGACGCGGACAAGCTCCGCGTGACCACCCGAAACCACCAGGCCATGGAACGGGTAGGCGATCGGCAACGCCGCGACGCCGCCGGCTTTCAGGTGGGCCGAGAAGAGATGTCCCTCCAGATGGTTCACCGCCACGAGCGGCAGACCGCGTGCAAAGGCGAGAGCCTTGGCGGCCGAGAGACCAACCAGAAGAGCGCCAATGAGCCCCGGCCCGGCCGTCGCCGCGAGAAGCTCGATGTCGGAAAGCGAGACACGCGCGGTTTCGAGCGCCTGGTCAAAGACAGCCGGAAGGTTTTCCAGATGAGCCCGCGCCGCGATTTCCGGGACCACTCCCCCATAGGCCGCATGAGCCTGCATTTGCGAAGCGATGACGTTGGACCGGACCCTTCCCTGCCCGTCGATCACCGCGACGGAGGTCTCGTCACAAGAGGTCTCGATGCCGAGGACATTCACGGCGGTAGGATCTTGAAGCCTTCGTTGCGCGCTGCGTCGCGAAGGCGGTCGTCGAGGCAGACGAAGGGGAGAGATTCCGGCCGCTCTTCCGAGGCGACGAGCGCCGCGCCGAGCTGCAGTGCGTCGGCAGCTCCGAGTGGATGCGTATTGAGCAGACGAAGCGCGCGAGAGCGGACTGACCCGACAGAGCCGACCTCTGTCCAGCTCTCGGCCAATCGCTCCAGTTCAACGCGAGCGATCTCGAGGGCGTCGGCCTCGAAGCGCTTGCGGGAGCGCCGTGCCAATGCGGACGCGGCTTCGACTAGGGTCAGGCACCACACAGCAAGATCGGAGTCCTCTTCATAGAGGGCCTGAACCCCTGGCGTTCTGGCTTCGTCAAGGAGGAGAGGGAGGATTGCCGAGGTGTCCCAGTACTTCACCGGCCGGACCGCCGCTCTTCGAGGAGAGCCTCGAGCAGACGGGCCGGCTTCTTCGGCTTGTAGGGCGGCAGCGTGATCTTGGCACCGTCGCGGACCCGGGGCGGTGTCAGAATCCCGCGGCGGTACCCCTCACGCACCCATTCGGGGGTGTTCTCATCCAGCGTCATCGGCTCGATCCGCGCGATCGGCGTGTCCCGGTCGTAAACGATGACTGTCTCCCCCTTGCGCACCCGTGCAAGGTATTCGGAAAGGCTGTCCCGAAGCTCTGAGATTCTGGCGTTCTTCATGACGCCATTATAGCCAGAAAGCCCGATTTGTGAATTGTGATTTGTGATTTGTGAACATGGCAAACGAGTTCGCGATAATCACCAATCACCAATCACAAATTGTGCCTCGAAGCGGATGCGATGGCTTCTGCCAGACTCTTCTCATAGGGAGGCCGGCAGATGCCCTGGTCCGTGATGATGGCCGTGATGTAGCGCGCAGGTGTCAGGTCGAAGGCCACGTATCGAGCGGCCACACCGGCCGGCGCGATGGCCTGGCCGGCGAAGGAGAGGACTTCGGCGGAGGCTCGCTCCTCGATCGGGATTCGAGATCCGTCCGGGCAAGCCGGGTCGATCGTTGTGACGGGAGCGGCGACGTAGAAAGGGACGCCGTTCTCCCTGGCCAGAACGGCGAGCCCGTACGTCCCGATCTTGTTGGCCGTGTCGCCGTTGGCAGCGATCCGGTCGGCGCCGACGATCACCGCCGCGACTCCTCCGCGGGAAAGAAAGTGTCCGGCCATGCTGTCGGTGATGATCTCGACCGGGATTCGCTCTCGCGCAAGCTCCCACGCGGTGAGCCTGGCGCCCTGCAAATAGGGGCGCGTCTCGCAGGCGAGGACACGCACGGGCATTCCCGATTCGATGGCTCTCCGGATCACACCAAGCGCGGTGCCATAGCCGGCGGTTGCGAGCGCGCCCGCGTTGCAGTGCGTCAGGACGGTGCCACCCGATGCGAGCAGAGACGAGCCGAACCTGCCGATCCGGAGGCACGCCTCCAGGTCTTCCGAGGCGATCCGATCCGCTTCTGCGATCAATTCCCTCTCGATCGCCGCAGGGTCACGATCCGCGAGTCCGAGAAATCTCCTGGACATCCGGTCGAGCGCCGAGAAGAGATTCACCGCAGTTGGACGGGTCGCGGCGAGCAGCCTCCGGGCCGTCTCGAAGCGCTCGGCCGGAGGCGCCGGAGCGCCGCTCCTCAACGCGAAGGCCGCGCCGTAGCCCGCGGCAATTCCAATGGCCGGGGCGCCACGGACGGCCATGTCGCGAATGGCCAGAGCGATTTCCGGAGATTTCGCCAGTGTCAGCCAGACCTCGCGCGCGGGCAGGAGCCGCTGGTCGAGCAAACGCAGGTTCTCCCCGTCCCGGTAGAGGGGGCGCAGAAGGTCGCTCATACCGCCATCGTAAGGCGTAAGGCGCGAGGCGTCAGGCGAGGCGGAAAACGGAAAATCCCGAAGACGGAGCTTGCCCTGTTTCGACTGACGCCTAACACCTGACGTCTCACGGCTTCGGTTGCACCACCAAACCGACGCCGCCGCCACGCGGATCGGCGACGGCGGTCAGTCTGCCGTCCCTCTGGCGCGCGACGGCGTGCACGCGTCCGATCGGATCGTCCTTGGGTTCTCGCTCGACGACCGTGTGGCCGAGCTTCTGAAGGGCCCCGATCCAGGCCGGATCGAAACGGCTTCGTTCAATCTGGATCTGGTCGGGCAGATCCTGCTGATGAAATCGCGGGGCGGCGACCGCCTCCTCGAGCGGCTCGCCGCGTAGCAAAATCCCCAGAAGCACCTGGAGATTGGTGGTCGGAATCGTCGACCCGCCCGGGGTGCCCCAGACAAACGCGTTTCGTCCCCGGAGAACCGCGATGACCGGGCACATCGAAGAGAGCATTCGCTTTCCGGGCTCGACTCCGTTGACCTCCCCCTGGACGAGGCCGTAACGATTGCCTTCTCCTGGCCTCGTCGCGAAGTCATCCATCTCGTTGTTCCAGAGAAACCCCAGGCCCGGGGCAACCCGGGCGTTTCCGAAAAAGTTGTTGAGCGTCATCGTCACGGAGACGGCCCCGCCCTCGCCGTCCACGACCGAGAAGTGATTGGTGGAGGGCTTCTCCTCCGGCGCGTGGAGAGCCTCCGTGGGCGTGGCACGGTTCGGGTCGATCGATGCCGCCAGGGTCTTGAGCCGGACGGGATTGGTGAAGAGATCCTCGCGCACCCGCGGGAAGGCGGGGTCGGCCAGGTACCGGTTGCGGTCGCGGTAGGCACGTTTTTCGATCTCCGCGAGCAGGTGCGCTGCGGAGGCGTCGCGGCTTTTGAACTTATCGGCCCCCAAGGCTTGCGCCAGCAGCGCCATCTCGGCCAGCACGGGTCCGGAGGAAGGAGCAGGAGTCGTCAAGACCTCGGCCTCGCCAAATCGAAACCAGACGGGCGCCCGCGGCTTCGCCTCGTAGCGCGCCAGATCCCCCCGCGAGATCAGTCCGCCGCTGCCTTGCTGGCCTGCCTCGATCTGGCGCGCCACACGGCCCCGGTAGAAGCCGTCTTCTCGGCGTTCGCGGATGGCCTCGAGGGTGCGCGCGAGGTCGGGCTGGGAGAGGCGCGACCCGGGCGCCGGAGGCGAGCCTCCCGGCAGAAAAATGCGGGCCGTCTCGGGATCCTGCGCCAGACGCTCCCGCTCGCTGGCGATCGAGTTCGAGACGGTTGCCGAGACAACGAACCCGTCCCGCGCGAGGCGCACGGCCGGATCCACGACGCTGCTCCAGGCAAGCCGCCCGGCCCGCCGGTGCGCCAGCGCCAGACCCGCGACCGAGCCGGGCACGCCGGAGGCCAGGCTCCCTTCGGTCGAAGAGGGGACCTTGCCCTGGGCGTCTCGACGCGTGTAAAGGTCTCGCCGCGCGGCCCGCGGGGCGGCCTCGCGGAAATCAATCGCAAGCACGCGGCCCCGGGCGTCGCGCGAAAGCCAGAATCCGCCGCCTCCGATGTTGCCCGCCTCGGGCCAGGTGACGGCGAGGGCGAAGGCGACCGCGACCGCCGCATCGGCCGCGTTTCCTCCCTTCTTCAGCGTCTCGATGCCGACGCGGGCCGCCGTCTCTTCGGCGGCTGCTACGGCTCCCCCGCGACCGCGTGCGTTGCGCTGGTGGTCCTCGGCGCGGCCGTCGGCCGGCGGCAACGCCAGCGGCAAACCGAGCACGACGGAGAGCAGCCTCCTCATCGATCGCATTCTATCGGCGTCGGAAGTGGACTTTGATTAAGATCGGAGAGGATGAAGTCGATCCGCGATCTGAAGCTCGAGGGCAGGAGGCTCTTTCTCCGGGTGGACTTCAACGTGCCGCTCGACGGCGGGCGTGTGACCGATGCCACGCGGATTGTCGAAACGCTTCCGACCGTCCGGCTCGCGGCCGAAAGGGGGGCACGCGTGCTCTGCGCTTCTCATCTCGGCAAACCGAAAGGGAAGCCGAATCCCACGCTCTCGCTCGCGCCGGTTTCGAGCGAGTTTGCGGCGCGCCTGGCAAGGCCAGTGCGCTTCGTCGAGGATTGCGTGGGCCCGGAGGCGCAAAGGGTGGCCGCGAGTCTTCAGGAGGGGGAGATCCTGTTGCTCGAGAACCTGCGGTTCCACCCCGGGGAGGAAGGGAACGACCCCGACTTCGCGCGGGGGCTCGCCGGACTCGCCGATCTCTACGTCAACGACGCCTTCGGGGCGGCGCACCGCGCCCACGCCTCGGTGGTCGGCGTGCCGAACCTCTTTTCCGAGAAGGCGGCGGGGCTTTTGATGGAAAAGGAGGTTCGGGAGCTTTCGCGGCTGCTCGATCCGGTCAGACCCTTTGCCGTGATCCTGGGAGGAGCCAAGATCTCCGGCAAGATCGATGCCCTGCGGGCGCTTGCGCGGCGAGCCGATGTTCTTTTGATCGGCGGGGGCATGGCCAACCACTTCGTGCGGGCCTTGAACCTCTCCGTGGGCCGTTCCCTGCTGGAAGAGGAGAGCGTGCCCTTGGCGCGGGAGATCCTGGACTCTTGCAAGAAAGAGGGCAAGACCATCGCGCTTCCCTGCGATTTTGTGGTGGCGAAGTCTCCCGAGGACGGCGCCCGAGCACGCACGGTCGGCATCGCGAAGATCCCGGATGAGCGGATGGCGCTCGATGTGGGACCAAAGACGATCGAGCAGTTCAAGCGCCTGCTGGCTCCCGCGAGGACCATTTTCTGGAATGGCCCGTTGGGTGTCTTCGAGCACCCGCCGTTTGACCGCGGGACCAAGGCGTTGGCCACGCTCCTGGCACAATCGCACGCCGTGACCGTCGTGGGCGGCGGTGAGAGCGTGGCGGCCGTCCATGCCGCCGGGTTGGCCGAGCGGTTCACGCATGTTTCGACCGGCGGCGGGGCCTCCCTCGAGTTCCTGACCGAGGGGATGCTGCCGGGAATCCGGGCCCTGGAATGAGTCAAGCGTCAAGGGTCAAGAGTCAAGAGTCGGGTCCGACGATTCGGAAAGGCTATTCTTCGAAAAGCGGTGAGCTTTGAACTCTCGACTCTCGACTCTCGACTCTCGACTTCTTTTTGTCGCGAACTGGAAGATGAACATGACGCGCGCGCAGGCGCGCGCCTATGTCCGGGAATTGTCGGGGCTTCTCGGAGGGAAGACTCCCGCCGTGGAGCTGGTGATCGCCCCACCGTACACGGCCATTGACGCTGCGCGCGATTCAGTTGAGAAGGCGCGATGGTCGCTTGCCGCGCAGGATGTCTCGAGCGAAGCGGAAGGCGCCTTCACGGGAGAGATTTCGGCCCGTATGCTCGCAGACGCCGGCTGCCGCTACGTTCTCGTCGGCCATTCGGAGCGTCGCCATCTGTTTGGCGAGGAGGAAACGGCGCTCGAACGCAAGCTCGCGCGCACCCGCGAGGCCGGCCTCACGCCGATCTACTGCGTGGGCGAGACCCAGCAAGAGCGAGCGGCGGGCCTGGCGGCGGCAACGCTCGCCCGGCAGGTCGAAGCGCTCGCGAAGGATCCGGCGGATTCCCCGCTCGTCGTTGCCTACGAGCCGGTCTGGGCGATCGGCACCGGGATTGCGGCCGAGCCCGCGGACACCGCGTCGGCCCGCGTCCATCTGGCCGAGCTTCTCTCGCACCGCCCGAACCTGCGCATCCTTTACGGCGGCTCGGTCGCGCCGGAAAACGCGCGCCGGCTGCTCGAGACCGCCCGGGTCGACGGATTCCTGATCGGGGCAGCGAGCCTCAAGGCCGCGACCTTCGCAGCGATTGCGGGTCTTGTGGGGCGTAAAACGTAAAACGTGAAACCCAAAACGTGGAACCAGGCCCCGTTTAACGTTTTACGTTTAACGCTTTACGGTCGTCTTGACGGCTCTTCGTCCCCCGCGTAGACTCTGTTGCCTTTTTTTGGAGGCTCCTTGGGCATTGCCTACATCGCGCTGGTCGTGCTTTACGTCTTCATTTGCTTCTTCTTGATTCTGGTGGTCTTAGTCCAGCAGGGCAAGGGAGCGGACATCGCCGGAGCCTTCGGAGGCGGCGGAACGCAGACGGCTTTTGGCGCGCGCGGCGCGACGACGCTGCTTCACAAGCTGACCACGGGAGCCTTCATTGGTTTCATCGCCCTGTCTCTGCTTCTGACCGTCCTGCAGGCTCGCCCGAAATCCTCCGTGATCGGGGCCGCCGCGCAGAAGGCGGCCGCACAGAAGCCCGCGCCACAGAAGGCGGCGCCCCCGGTCCCGCCCGCCAAGCCGTAGGTCCGTGCCGTCGTGGTGGAATTGGTAGACACGTACGTTTGAGGGGCGTATGGGGTAACCCATGCCGGTTCGAGTCCGGCCGACGGCACCACTTCCCGGAAAACGGTAAACGGTAAACGGAAAACGGGGCAGCTCCGGTAGCTCAGTTTCCCCTCGTTTCCCGTTTCTCGTTTCCCGTCTCCCGCCCGGTCAGGGCACTGGGTTGTAGCCGCCTGCCGCGAAGGGGTGGCAGCGCAGGATGCGGCCGGCCGCCAGCGCGGCCCCCTTTGGCAGGCCATAGCGCCGGATCGCCTCGCGCGAATAGGCGGAGCAAGTCGGATTGAACCGGCAGGAGATCAGGCGGCTACGGGCCAGAAGCGGAGAGACAGACGCACGGTAGGCGTCAATTGCGGCGATCGCAAGCCGCGTCACGGCCTGCTCTCGAGCCGGCCTCATCGAATCGCCGGCCGCGAAGCCCACAACCGCCGCCAACAGAAGGGGAGCGACTCTGCGGCCGCGTTCCGGCCGGCCGGGCAAACTCGGCTCAGAAGCGGTCGGCATACTTCGAGATGCCGGGGACCATCAGCCGCTCTCCGCCGAGAGCCTTGACGATCGCCAGGATCACGACGACCGTGTAGAGAGTCCCCACGCACAGCATCACGATCGGGTAGAGACAGGAAAGAGGCGGCACGAGGATCCCCAGAAGTGTTGCCAGAGCGCCGAAGCACACGACCCCGCCGAAGAGAAGCAGCCCGTTCTTCGCGTGCCACCGCACCTGCCGGTCGTTCCTCTCGAGGAGCAGCGGGAAGAAGCCCAGAAAGGAGAGGTAGCACAGGACGAGCATCCAGGAGCGCGATCGGCGGTGTTCCTCCATGGCTGGACTCGGGAGGAGGATATCAAGCGGAAAAGGTAAAACGCTAAACGAAAACGAGAACTGAGAAAGCTAGGGGTTTCGTTTAACGCTTTACGTTTTACGTTTCACGAGTCTCAGTTGGTCTTCAACCGAATCGAACCATTCACGGTCTCGCAATGCAGGGTCTCGGCGCCGCCGTTGTAAGAGCCACGGGCTTCCTTGGGCCCGTGCCTGCCCTCCACCGCCAGATCGATGTCTCCCTCGATCCGGCCGTTGACGGTCTCGAGGTCATAACGGATCGATGAGGCGCGGTTGAAGGCCACCTCGACCGAGCCGTTGACCGTCTCCAGATGGGATTTCTTGAGCGCGTTGCGGAAACCGATCCGCAGGGACCCGTTGACCGTGGAAGCGCGGACGGGGCCGTCGGCCTCACGGACCTCGATCGAGCCGTTGACGGCGTCACAGGAGAGAGAGCTGCCGATGCCGTTGGTGTGCACCGCCCCGTTACACGTCTCGAGACGGATGTCGGCGCCGGCGGGCACCTGGATCTCGTAGTCCACACGGACGTGATGGCTTCCGAAGTCGAGAAAACTAAAGAGCCTGTGCCGGCTCGGGTTGATGGTCTCGACGCGGATCTCTTCTCCCAGCTTCCGGATGCGGATCTCGGTCTGGGCAAGCGTGTCTTTGGCACTGGACCCGCTGGCTGTCTTGACGGCCCGGATCTTCAGATAAGGCTTTTCCCATGCGAACGCCTCGATCCGTCCGTTCACGTTCTGGACCGAGATTCGGGAAACCCCCTCCATCGAGAAGGCCTTTTCGAAGACCTCCTCCTGCCCGGCCCAGAGCGGGGCGCAGACGAAAAACAGGGTGGCGGCCAGAGCGGCTCGGCGCATACGGTCTCCGTCATTCTCTAACGGATAGGGCGTCAAAAGGTTCTCATCGGCATCATCCCGTCGAGACGATGCGGATGCCGCTCCTCCTGTCGGAGGGGCGCTCGGCCTGGCCGC
>JBOGJN010000377.1:0-6277 GCA_050745445.1 Thermoanaerobaculia bacterium | reverse complement strand
CTCCCAAGCGGCTTGCCGTCGAGCAAGGCCAGGGCGAGCAGGGACGGCCCGAGCGCCATCAGCAGGAACTGAAACGATGGGGGGTACTTCTCAGTGTCGAGGAACAGGATCAGCGTCTTCTCGAGCGTCGGCTGAATAGTAAAGTCCCCCGGCGTCACGCCGCCCGGAAGCGCCGGGGGATTTCCGTAAAGGTTGGTCGTGCGCAGAACCAGGAACAGGAGCGTGGCTCCCAAGCCGAGAACCAGGGTCCAACGACGGCGATCGGGGCGCCTGAGGAGTGCACCGAAGGCGTAGCCGAGAGCCATGACGGCGAACCAGGGTACGATCGGGAAGAGCACGAACTCCCGAACGCCAGAGATGGAGATCATGCCCTTAACGTGCAGCAGCCCCCAGAGCCAGGCAAAGGGAGCAGAGGGCTTGGGTCGCACCGTGTCGAACAGGTCGTGGAACGCCACGACCAAACTGCACAATGCGGTGAGAGCCCAGATTGGGATTCGAACCAGGAGCGCGAGGAGTATCATCGAACATCCGAGCGCCCAGATCACACCAAAGAAACCCCAGGGAAACACAAAGGTCCACGCAGTTCCGATGAGCGTAAACTCAAGAACGATTAACCACACACCGCGGGTCCACAGGAACCTCCGAAGGTCTGCCGCTGAGTGGCGCCGCCCGTAGAAGAAGGCACCCGTTCCAGCGAGAAAGAAGAAGAGCGGCGCGCAAAAGTGCGTCACCCAGCGGGTGAGGAAGAGAAACCCCCAGGTGCGTTCCAAGTCCTCGGGATCAAACGCGAGGTTTGTGAAGAAGTCGCGGGTGTGGTCGATCGCCATAGCCACCATCGCGAAGCCACGCAGGAGGTCGATACTCTCGAGGCGCACACCTTCCTCAACCTCTGGCATGCCATGAAATCGTTTCGACAAGACCCGCCGGAGCGCCGTCGGCTCCGACCCGCCGTCAGCGGCCACGCGTCTCCTCCCCGACCGATATCGCCAGCCCATCGGGATCCAAGGACTGGGCGATGCGAGCGCCAAAAACCTCCTTCGGCTCCTGAATGCACGGCACGTTTTGTTCGACCATCTTCTTGTGGAATTCGTCCGGGTTCAGTCCACCATCAGTACCTCGCGCCGTTCGATGTGATTGCGAATGGCCTAGTAGCGATCGATGGTTCGGTCGTCCTTGGCTTACCTTGCGGCTTGCCGGCGTCGAAGTGGGCCTGCAGCGCCTTGATCGTCCAGTCGTTGCCGGTCTCAAAGAACTGGCGCATGGCTTTGGACTCCTCGTCCGAGGCATATCCCATGCTCGCGATGCGCACGAGCGTTCGCCCGTCGCCTTGATCGATCAGCGTGATCACGGTCCCAGTGTTTTTCCCGGCGTGCTTGAAGGGAAACGTCTCGGGAGGCCGATCGATCTGGATGGCGAGCATGCGCCGAGGCTCGAAGGCCAGGATGCGGTTTTGGATCGTACCCTCGTCGCCGAGGACCCCGTCGGGCTTGTAGTGTGAGCGGATCAAGCCGGCGATGCGGAAGTCCATGTCGGCCTTGGCGACGCCGAGCGCCTTGAAGCCCTCGGGAGTGGACCAGACCTTCCACACCTCTGAGGGAGGCGCGTTGACAAGACCCTCGTTGACAAAGGAAGGGCTGTCGGCGGGGCCGGCGGAAGGATCTGCACGAGCGCCTTCGGCGGGACCCGCCTGAGTCTTCGCCGGGTCGCCGGCCGGTGTAGGCGTCTGCGTGGCCTGCTTCGCCCTCTCGCGAATCTGCGGCAGCAGGACGTCCCGCATGTAGTGCCAGTAGGGGACGAGAGCCAGCGCAGCCCGGGCGTTGGACTCGGCCGCTTGCAGATCCGGCGTCGCGCGGTTCAGGTGGGACCACGCCAGGTTCATGAGCAGCTCGGGTTCCCCCCACGAGGGCTCGAGCGGATCGTTCACGCTGCCCTTCAGCTTGCGCGCCATTTCCAATCCCCGCTCGTACGTTTCGATCGCTTTGCCCTGGCCGCCCCCTCGCTCGGGAGGTATGACGAACTCACCGCCACCCTGCACCCAGAGAAAGCGGGGATTATCCGGAGAGGCCTTCCTGACCTCGCTCATCAGCCGGACGCCCTGCATCACGTAGGCCTGCCTGCGCTCCGCGTTGTCCCGGCTCAGGAACGACAGGGCGAACAGGCACGACGCAGATGCGATCCTGGCGTCCATGAATTCAGGATCCTTTGCCGCGGCGTCCGTGAACTCGCTCACCGCATCGGTCAGGTCCTTTTCGAGCTCCTTCGGATCGACGGTCTCATTGAACCCGTTCAGAGCCCGACGCCACAACGCAAAGCCGCGCCAGTAGCGGGCGCGTGAGGCCAACGGGACGTTCTCCGTGTAGGGCGCCAGTTCGCCCGCGAGGCTTGCGAGCGCCTTGCGATTGCCTTCGTAATCCGCCTTTTGAACTCGGCTGACGATCTTCGTCATCGCCTGGCGAGGGGGCTCAGAGGATGGAGCCGCCGCCCCCAACACAACCATCGCCGTGACTGTCAGTAAGGATCCCATGTCAATCTCCTGTACTGCTCCCGCACGATAGGATCCGCCGCCTGTGGCCGTCAGCGGTCTTCGGCGAACACGCGAAATCGCTCGGTGAATCGACATTCGGTCACAAGGGAGGCGCGCTATCCTCGAGTTGCGTCTCATGCGCCCTCGTGTTGTCGTCGCCCGGACCCTGACGGTCGTGGGAGCCTGGCTCCCGTTCTTCCTCTTCTGGGTGCTCTTCTTCATGTCGTACGCCCGCCAGACGTTCAAGACGGCTCTCTCGTCGGGCAGTGTGGCGATCGGGAGCGCCGCCATCCTGGGTGTCGCCATCTGGCGCTTCTGCGCGAGCCAGCCCTGGCCGCTGCGTGTTCGCCCGGTCTTCTATGCGAAGCATCTCGCGGCCGCTTCGGCCTACGCGGTCGCTTGGATCGCTGCCATGTACGGGGCCGACGCCGCCCTGCAGGGCAGACCGCTTCTGGAGCTTCTGAGCGCCGGGGTGTCCTCGCGGGTCATGGGATGGCAGTTCCTGATGGGAGTTTGGCTCTACGGTCTGGTCGCCGGGGTGTCGTACGGTATCCAAACCCGGCAGCGGGCCAGCGAGAGCGAACACCGCGCCCTGCGCGCGGAGGCGGCGCTCGTCAAGGCGCGTCTGGAGGCGCTGCGCAGCCGGCTCAATCCGCACTTTCTTTTCAATGCGCTGCACACAGTCGGCGCTCTCGTCCGGCAGGACGCGGCTCGGGCGGAGAACGCGGTCGAGAAGCTCGGCGACATCCTGCGGCACACGCTGCGGGACGACCCGGGCGAGACGGTCCCGTTTCGCGAAGAGTGGGAGTTCACGGAGCGCTACCTGGAGTTCGAGCAGCTTCGCTACGCGGACAGGCTCCGCGTCTTGCGGGACATCGACCCGCGCTCGTTCGCCTGCAGCACACCGTCCTTCGCACTGCAGACGCTTGTCGAGAACGCCGTCCGGCACTCCATCGCGAACCGCCTCGAGGGCGGCCGCGTCGAGATCACCGCGCGTGTCGAGGGGGCGACCTTCCTCCTTCGGGTCCGAGACGACGGGGCTGGACTCAAGCCTTCAGCTGACGCCCGGCCCGGATACGGGTTGCGAGCGCTCAAGGAACGTCTCGAGGCGGTCTACGGGGATGCGGCGGTGCTGGCGATCAATTCGGACGCCGCGGCCGGCTACGAAGTGTCGGTAAGGCTGCCCTGTAACCCGCCGCGGCAAGAGGACGCAGATGACTCGTAAGGCAGTCGTCGTGATCGCCGACGACGAGCCGCTGGCGCGCCGGGCGCTGCGCGGCCATCTCGAGACTCTCGATTGGATCGGAGAGGTCCACGAGGCCGGCGATGGGTGGGCGGCGATCCGCGCGGTGGACGCCCTGCGGCCTCAGATCCTTTTCCTCGATATCGTGATGCCGGGCGTCTCGGGCCTCGAGGTCGCTGAGCAGATCACGCATCGTCCCTACATCGTGTTCACCACCGCATTTGAAAGGTACGCCGTCACCGCGTTCGAGATCGGCGCGCTCGACTTCCTGTTGAAGCCGTTCGGGCGTGATCGCGTTCGGGCCGCAGCCGCTCGCGGTCGGGCGGCGATCGAGCACGGAATGCCTTCCGTCGTCGCGCGGGCTCGCGAGGCGCTCACGGTTTCCAGACCGATCACGCGCGTGTTCGTCAGGGAGCGGGGGCGGATGGTCGCAGTTCCCCTGGACGGCGTTGAGCATCTGGAGGCGTGCGACGACTACGTGGCGCTGCACGCCGGCGGGCGGCAATACCTGATCCACGCGCGCCTGCAAGACATGGAGACCCGGCTCGATCCCCGCCGCTTCGTGCGCATCCACCGGTCTCATGTCGTCAACCTCGATTTCGTCGTCGCGATCGAACCGCATCAGAAATCGCGGATGGCCGCGGTCCTCAAGAGCGGCGCGCGCGTCGTGTCAAGCCGGCCGGGTGCGGCGCGTCTCAAGGCTATGACCTCGTGAAGCTGCCCTAGGGAGCGAGTTTGGTTCTTACGCGTCTCTCGGCCTCACCGCAGGGAATGTCCATCCGCGCCGGGAGGTTGCGTTCCGCGAACCAGCAAGGAGGCCCGAGGCGCGTCCCGACTGCCAGCGTCATCTCATCCCCAAATTCGAATTTCGAAATTCGAATTTCGAAATCTGCGGACCCATCCCTCCAGCGCCGATCGGCGCCAAGATTTCGCAAGGCCCGAGCCGTGTGCCAGCCGCGAGCGGCATCTCACTCCAAATTCGAATGTCGAATGTTCCCGGTCGAAATCGTCATCTCAAATCCGAATTCCGAAATCCGAAATTCCTTCTGCGGCCGATCAGTGCGAGAGATCGGAGAACCAGTTCAGGACGACCGTGGTCGGCGTCATGGACTCGCGCCCCAGGGGCGCGACGAAAAGAAAGCGCTGCCCGCCCGCCGTGGCGAGGTACTTGTTGCGCGCGTTGCCCGCCACGGTGCGCCCCGGAAAGAGCGGCCGGGGGATGCCAGCCTGAAAGTTTCCTCCGGTCTGAATCTCGACCGCCATGAGCTTTTGATCGGGCGCGCGGTAGAAGATCTCCTTGCCGTCAGCGCGCCAGGCCGGATCGACGCCGCCCGAAGTCGATACCTGCCACTTACCTCCGGGGTTGGGAAAAGTCTGAACGTAGATCTCCGGACGTCCCGACTCGTTCGACTGGTACGCGACAAAGCGGCCATCTGGCGAGAAGGACGCCACGAGTTCATTGAAAGCGCCCTGGACCACCGGAATCGGCTTGCGATCGCCGAAGGTGGGCAGGACCCAGACGTCCCAGCCCTGTTTGCCCCGGCTCGAGAAGGCGATATACCGTCCGTCGCGCGACCAATCTTTCGCGATCTTCATCTCGTTGCTCTTGAGGAGCAACTTTTCCTGTCCTTCGCCGCTCGCGGGCTTCTCGTAGAGGTCGAAGTTCCCGTCACGGTCTGAGCTGAAGACGAGCCTGCCGCCGTCCGGAGACCAGAGGGGGCAGACGTTGTTGGCGGCGCCGAAAGTGAAACGGGAGCTCACACCTCGGGCGAGATCCCGGATCCAGATGTCGGTCTTTCCGCTGCGCGTGTCGTTGAGACCGAAGGCCAACAGGTGGCCGGCGGGGGAAAGCGCCGGGCTGCCGTATTCGCCGGGATCGCCGGCCGCCTCGAGCTCCCGTCCCCCGCGATCCATCCAGAGGAGCCGGCTTCCCGACTCGCCGGTGCGGTAGGCAAGCGTCCCGTCGCGAGAGACGGAGAAGCGTGCGAGACCAACGGAGTCCGTGCCGATCTTCTCGGCCAGCGGAACCGGCTCGCCAGTCGTCCTCATGGCCTTTGTATCGAAAGGCTGGGCCATGAGCGTCCTGTCTCGGACGAAAAGGAGATAGCCCGGCGGGGCATACGTGACCAGGGTCTGGGCAGGAGCGAGGACCTTCGTCTCCTTCGAATCGAGAGAGCCGATCCGGTACATGTTGTCTTCGGTCTTCTGGCCGTTCGCCATGTACAGGAAGTGGCGGCCGTCGGGCAGGAACTCCGGCCAGCCGACCTGGGTTTCCTTGCGCGAAGCTTCGGGCTTGGCGGCCACGACGGGCGTCCCGCCGGCGGCGGAGACGCGGCTGATTGGGTCGTTGCCCGTACCGTCGAAAAGGATCACGCCTTCCGAGCTCCAGGAGCCGTCGGCGCCGGTCGGCGCGTCGCAGATTTTTTGCGGCGGCCCGCCCGAAACCTCGATCTTTTTCAGTTTGCCTTCCGCGAAGAAACCGAGGAAACGGCTGTCGGGCGACCAGAAGG
>JBOGJN010000376.1:0-1066 GCA_050745445.1 Thermoanaerobaculia bacterium | reverse complement strand
GCGGACGACAACCTGATCCGCGGCATCGAACACAACTCCGGCCGCCAGGCGCTCCTGACGCTGGAGGAGATTCTGCGCTCTCGGAAAGGCCCATCCTCCTCAACAAAATCCGCCGCGCCCACGGCGGCCCCAGCTCTCACTCGCGAGGCGTAATTCGTATCTCGTCCACCTCCGCCAAGGCTTCGGTGGACCCGCCGAAGCTTCCAGCGAAGGCTGGTCGTTCGTGCCTGCGCGCTGACCTGCCCGCCGCAGGGCTTCGGCAGGCGGGAGCTCTCCGGCCCGTCCGCCGGAAGCCTCTGGAGGGCGGGCGCGCAAGCGTGAAGCGTATCTCGCTCCGGAATTCGAACGCTTCACCAGCGACGAGCCACGCTGGCTTGTGCGCCCGCTCTGCGAGCTTAGACCCGTTGCATTCCCAGAGCAACGGGTGCCCCGCACCTCGGCTGCCGCACACCCCTCGCCTCATCTCCTGACCCCATCCACCCCAATCACCGCCTCGGGTGGAATGGGAGTGCGCGATGCGAGGAAGAACGAGCATCACGTCCGCGCACGCCGGCGAGACGGTGAGCCGGCAGGGCACGGAGGGGAGCGCCTCTGCGGGGCATTAGACACCAAGAGCAGAATGCCCTCCGCGGCGCCGTTCCTATAATCCGATAAGGCGACGCGGATCGGAGCATTGGTGCCGATGGCAATGTGACACCGCCGCATCGAGGCGAGTCCCCGGAGCTGCCCGCCCTTCGCCACCCGAGGCCTCCCTCCTATTCCTTGTTGCATTGGCCTTTAGCCCGGTGCTATCATACGCCCTCTTTGCAGCCCCTGGCCGATCGCAGAATCGTCTCGATTTTCTTACGATTTTCCCGGTCCAGACGGGCGGCGGCACGGGTGGTATGACGCCCAGCGCGGAGGCAGGCCCGCGCCGAAGCGGGTGGCCGTCAAGGCCGGTCCGCGCGCGCCAGTCCGTCCGATGGAGGCGTTTGATGTATAAGACCATTTATATCCCGGTCGATAATTCGGACTACTCCAATATGGCGGTGGACCTGGGGGTGCGTCTGGCCAAGACGTTTGGCTC
>JBOGJN010000375.1:0-3931 GCA_050745445.1 Thermoanaerobaculia bacterium | reverse complement strand
CGGCCACATAGACCACGTCGGGGTTGGAGGGGTGGCCCCGGATCCGGGCGATTTGCCGAGCCGGAGAGAGGCCCACGTTCTTCCAGGTCCGGCCGCCGTCGGTGGACTTGTACACACCGTCTCCGTGCGAGAGGTTGCCGCGGATCGGCGACTCGCCCATGCCGACATAGATCACGTTCGGGTCGGATTCGGAGACCGCGATCGCGCCGACCGAGCCGGTCTTGAAGGTCTTGTCCGAGACGTTCTCCCAGTTGGAGCCTCCGTCGGTCGTCTTCCAGACGCCGCCGCCGCACCCGCCGAAGTAAAAGGTGAGCGGGTCGCGGTGGACACCGGTGACGGCCACGGAGCGTCCCCCGCGGAAGGGGCCGATGGTCCGGAACTGCATTCCCTCGAAGCGGTCCGAGAAAGTCTTTTCCTTCTTCGAGTCATCGCTGGAAGCCGGTGACTTCGCCTTGGAAACGGGCGCGGCCAGCGCCGGCGAAATCAAGAGCGGTAGAGTGAAGAATGCGAGGACAGCAAGAACCTTGCGCACAGATCTCACGACTCCCCCTTTTCAAAACACGATTCGGATTTCAACAGCGGGGCGAAGTATATGCGTTGCCGCAAGGACCGCATGGATCCCAAGCTGAGAGCTGAAAGCTGATAGCTGACAGCTCCGGAGGAGCTACTGCCCGAACGTCAGGCTGACCTTGTGGACCTTCTCGCGGGAGATCTTGCCCGTACCCTCGATCCCGAGCGGCACGAGCCGCACGTTTGCGCCGCCTGAGCCCTGGACCTGGACCGCAAACTTCAGATCGATCGAGATGTTCTTCATGAGGAGCGGCGGCGTCCCTCCGCTCGCCTTGACGACTCCAACCTTCGCCAGGTTAAGCGCTCGCGCCAGCGCCTCCCTCAAGCTTTCTGCTGGCAGCACCGCTTCGGCCATGCGCTTCTCCGGCGGCTTCATCTCGAGCTCGATCGTGGAGGCCGATTCCGTCTCGTATCGGGTGCCGAGAGAGAAGACCAGGTAGCGAATCTCCCCGCCTGCCGATTGGCTCGCCGTGGTCTGCAGCCGGATCGTCACTCCCTTCAATGGCGGAAACCCGGGAACGTCATGCGTCTGTGCCTCGTTTAAGGCCTGCCGGACCGCGTCAATCACCGCCTCCAGTTGCGCCCCTTCCTCTTTCTCAGACGGCGCGACTGTCGCGCAGGCGAGCGCGAGGCCGGTCGAGAGCACGAGAGCAGCCCGGAGAGAATGCTGCAGCATGGCCGGTCACCTCCTCGAGGCCTTCCGCAAGTTCGGGAGAGCTTGCGCAGAAGTATATGACCGGAGCGAATCCCGGGAGGCTTGGCGAAAAGGCCGATCGTGCGAGACTCTCGCCGTGCGCGCGCAGATGAACCAGACCTTCAAGGCCTTCACGTACCGGGATTACCGGCTCCTGTGGGCCGGCGCTTTCACCTCGAGTGTCGGGACCTGGATGCAGGAAGTCGCCCAGAACTGGCTGATCTTTACGATGACCGGATCGGCCTTCCTGCTCTCCCTGGACGCGTTTCTCGGAGACATCCCGTTCCTGCTCTTTTCGCTCCTGGGAGGCGTCCTTGCAGACCGCGTGGACCGGCGGCGGATCCTTCTCGGCTCGCAGGTCGTGCAGCTTTCCTCCGCCTTCCTTCTGGCCGCCCTGATCCTCGGCGGAGCGGTTCGGGTCTGGATCATCCTGACTCTCTCTTTCCTCGTGGGTCTCGCTCAATCGTTCGGCGGGCCCGCGTACCAGGCATTGGTTCCGACGCTCGTGGACAGGGAGGACGTGCCCAACGCCGTGGCCTTGAACTCCATCCAGTTCAACCTCGCGCGCGTCATAGGCCCAGTGCTGGCTGGAATCGCCTTCTACAAGCTCGGAGCGGCGGCCTGCTTCGGCTTGAACGGCATCTCCTTCCTTGCGGTGATCGCAGCGCTTCTCGTCTTGAGGCGTGGCGCTCTAACCGCTCCGGCCTCCGAGCCCGTGTTGCAGAGCCTGAAGACCGGCCTCTCCGCGGTCCGGGAGACCCGCGCCCTGCGCGGACTCATCGCGCTCGCCTTCGTCGGCAGCTTCTGCGCCCTGCCGCTGGTGACGTTCCTGCCGGTCTTTGCTCGCAACGTCTTCCACCGGGACGCCAAGGGCTACAGCTTCCTGCTGGCGGCCTTCGGCGTCGGCGCGGTCTGCGGGGCCATCGGGATCGCCGGATTCGGCCACGTCCGCCGAAAGGGCATGGTGGCGGTTGCGATGCAGATGGTCTTTGGCGCCTTGACCGCCGGTTTTGCCCTTTCCCGAATTCCAGCGCTCTCCTACGTCCTGCTCTTTTCGGCCGGAGCGGCGCTCATGGTCGTCTTCGCGATGTTCATGACGCTCGTCCAGACGAACGTCCAGGACTCTCTGCGCGGCCGTGTCGTCAGCGTCTACTCGCTCGCCTTCCGCGGAGCCATGCCGCTCGGCAACCTCGCCGCCGGCTTCGCCACGAAATTCGCCCCCGCACCGACAGTTCTGCTCGTGGACGGCCTGATCCTCTTGACCGTCGGCGCGCTCGTCCTTCTCCGGCGAAACCCCGAAGGCGTCACGTCGCTATAAAGAGCGTCAGGCGCGCTCGCAAGGCTGGCCAGGATCAGGTTGCCGCGTCCCTGGGACCTGTCATAAACTCACTTGCGATAGTGTCATAAAGACGATACCATATAGTGAATTATGACAGCAGTGCAGAACTACCGGCCACGTTCGGTGAGCCGCCTCGTCCGGGACGCTCTCGAGGAAATGCCTGTGGTCATCCTGACCGGCCTCCGCCAGACCGGGAAGAGCACGTTCCTTCAGAACGACCCTGGCATCTCCGGACGGCTCTACTCCAGCCTCGACGACTTCGCCCAGCTCGAGGCGGCGCGGCGAAACCCCGAGGAGTTCCTCCGGAGGAGCGAGCCGCTCACCATCGACGAAGCGCAAAGGTGCCCCGAGCTGTTGCTGGAGATCAAGCGCGCCGTGGACCGGGAACGGCGGCCCGGCCGTTTTCTGCTCTCGGGCTCAGCCAACTTTTCGCTTCTCCGGGGGGTCACCGAGAGTCTCGCCGGACGAGCGATCTATCTGACGCTTCATCCGTTCACCAGACGGGAGCTCCGAGCCTCCCGCGGCTCGCCAGCGCTCAAGAGGCTCTTCGAAGACGGTTCGCTGCCTCGATCCGGCGATACCCAGCCTGTCACACCCTCGGACATCGCAAGAGGAGGTCTTCCTCCCGTTTGTCTCGATCTGGCCCGCCGGGCCGACCTCTGGTTCACCGGCTACGAGCAGACATACCTGGAACGGGACGTTCGCGACCTGAGCCGCATCTCCGACCTCGTTTCCTTCAGGCGGATTCTTCGGCTCGCGGCCCTGCGCACAGGTCAACTGCTCAACGCTACCGAGATCGGTCGTGACGCCGGCCTCAACGCCGCCACGACAACGCGTTACCTGAACCTGCTCGAAGCCTCGTTCGTCCTCAGGCGCATCGGCCCATACCTTTCAAACCGTGCGAGCAGGCTGATCAAGTCTTCCAAGCTCTTCCTCACCGACTCCGGACTCGCCGCGCACCTCTCGGGAGCGATCGCTGAAGGGTTGTCCCGCGAGGATTCCCTCTTTGGGGCGCTTCTCGAGACATACGTCGCTCAGAATCTGGCAGGTGTCCTGGAATCCGACTGGCCAAACGCTCATCTCGCCTTCTGGAACGTGCAGGGCCGCCACGAGGTGGACTTCGTGATCGAGTTGGGGCGAGACAGTCTGGCCCTGGAAGTGAAAGCCGCAAGTCGCTGGGACGATCGTGACCTCGCGGGCTTGCGCGCCTTTCTGCGAGCGACGCCGCGCTGCCGCGCCGGCGTCCTCGCCTACGGTGGCCGCGATGTCGTGAGGCTCGAGGATCGCCTCTGGGCCGTCCCCCACGGCATCGTCCTCGGCTGAACAGG
>JBOGJN010000374.1:0-4806 GCA_050745445.1 Thermoanaerobaculia bacterium | reverse complement strand
GCCACGAGTCCAACGGCCGGGCCGTGGCTCGCTTTCTCGCCTCGCATCCGAAGGTCAAGAAGACAAATTATCCTGGCCTGCCCGACCATCCACAGCATGCGCTCGCCAGACGCCAGATGAAGGGCTTCGGGGCTATGATCTCCTTCGATGTGGGGTCGTTCGAGGCGGCCCGTACGCTTCTCTCCCTTGTGAAGCTCTGTTCGCTCGGTGAAAGTCTCGGAGGTGTCGAGACCCTCATCTCCCATCCGGCCACGATGACCCATGCCGCCTTTCCGGAGGAGGAGCGGCTTGCCCTGGGTGTGACGCCCGGCCTCGTGCGCGTCTCCGTCGGGATCGAGGACGTGGAGGACATCGTCGCGGACCTCGACCAGGCGCTCGGGGCGGTGTGAGGTCGGCCGATCGCTATATCAAGGCTGATATAGCTGACGGACCCGCCGTGTGGACTCGCGGCGCATGAGACCAGGAGCGCTGCTCGGGCTGGCGTTTCTCGCGCTGCTGCCGGCGGACGCAGGGTCTCAGGACAAAGAGCCTGCGGAAGGGTCCCGGCCCGAGATCCTCCGCTGGGTCAACACGGAGCGGGAAAGGCACAGCGTCCCGCGGCTTGCGCCCGAGGCTGCGCTCAACCGGGCCGCCCAGGCCCTGGCCGAGCAGGCCTCGGCCGCAGGGAGCACGGCCGAGGCGCAGGAGCCGGGCCAGGACGTCTCGGGCCAGGAACTCCAGGCAGGTTACGAGCAGGAGCTGGTTTTCGAGGTCCTGACACGGGGCAAGGGGCCGGTTGTGCAGTTGCTCGACTCCTGGCGCGACACGGAGTCGATCGCCCTCGCCGAGGCGATGCGGGCCGACTACCGCGACCTGGGGATGGGCCTGGCCGGGAGCGGCGAAGATCTCGTGTGTGTCCTTGTGTTTGGCCTCTCGGCAAGAGACGCCTTCGCCCAGAGGACGGCACTCCTTTCGGACCTGAAGCGGATCCGCGTGGAGTTGATCAAGCGCATCAACCTAGAAAGAAAGACGCGACGTCTGCCGCCACTGCGGGAGAACGCTCTGCTCGACCGGGCGGCGCAGGGCCACGCGCAGGACATGATCCGGCGCTCCTATTACGGACACGAGAGCCCCGAGGGTGACACGGCCCTGGACCGCGCGCGGCGCTCGGGCTACGATGCCGAAACCGTCGGAGAAAACATCGCCGAGGGGCAGAGCGGTGTCACCGAGGTCATGGACGCCTGGATGGCGAGCCCCGTCCACCGGGAGCACATCCTGAGCCTGGAGGCGCAGCAGATCGGGTGCGGGGTGGCCTTCGGGAAGAACGCGCGGGGCTACGAGATCGTTTGGGTGCAGGACTTCGGGACGCCGCAGGCCCGGCAGCCGCTGCTGCGGCGGAGGTTTTGAAGGCTCATCGGACGATGGCTATTTCGTCTCCCCTCTGCTCGAGCGTTATCTCCTGCGGCAGGTGCCGCCCCTCAAGCCACACGACCCACTGACTCTCGAGCTCCTGGCGCAGCCGCTTGACGGCCTCCTCAAGCCTCGCAGGGGAAGAAATATCCTCGACCGCCCCCCACTCTTTTCGAGAGACAGACGAGCCAAGTGACCAGATGAAGAGGGGAACGCGAATCCTCTCGAGATAGCGCCGCACGGTTCCAGGCGCATGAAGGCTATGGTCGGGAGTGTCCGCCAGGACCACGACGACGGCCCGCCGCGAGTACCCGGAGAAAGCATGTAATCCCGCCACGGCAGCGGCGTCCGCAAAACGCCGTGCCGGAGCTCTCGCCCCCGGGTAATCGACCTGAGTCAGGAGCCAGTGGAATCCCCCGTCCTTGGCCCGGAAATCGTGGGATTGCTCGAAAAGCTCGGCAGTCCCCTGGACGTCCGTGATCCGCCGGGCCACGGGCCAGATAATCCGGATCCGGTCTTGCTTTCCCAGACGGACCATGTCTCGCAGGGTGTTGGGGTCGTAACGCGGAAACCCGTCTGCCCCGTACCCGCGAGCGCCTCCTCCCACCCTTCCCAGATGTCGAATGGCGACGGTCGTCTCCAAATCTTTCACCACCAGAACGTCGGCAGGTTCCTTTTCCACCGCGGCCACCGAAAGCGGTTGACTGTGCTTGACGAATCTTCCTTGCAACCGGGAGATGGGTGGGAAGGTTCGCCCCTCTCCGAGTCTGACCGGAACGGCCGTTAGCTCGCTCTTTGCCTCGCCCGCCGAGCCGCCCCCAAGAACGATATCGGAACGCGACCGCACGCCGTTCGAGAACTCGATGTCGGCACTCAGGATGTGGGTGGTTGCGGCATCGTAGGCGGGCAACGCCGCCCTTCCCGACTCGTCCAGGGAGAGCGCACGCCCGTCCAAGCTCACGCGGCTCGCTTTCGGGCCGGAGCCGAGGAGACTTCCCCAGACGAGGCGCGCCGCGGTGGCCCGGCCCGTTTCGTCCCGCTCGAGGAGAACCTCCACCTCGGCCGGCGGGCGCGGCAGGTTGATCCACTGTCTGGCGCGCCCCAACTCCTGCCCTTTTTCGTCGATAGCCCGAGCCACAAGCTCGTGGGGAGAGAGCTCGCTGCCGAAATCAACGGAGACGGACCAGGGCTTGCCCTCCATTCGACCCACGGGAGTCGCGTCCAATTCGAGCTCGACCCGGGCAACCGACTCCCCGACAATCACCCTGACCGGCAAGACGCCCACGACGAGCCCAAGAAAGAGTGAGGCAAACGCGATCATCGCAAGAAACCTTCTCTCCGGGTGCCGCTACGCGCCTGACGATCCCTTTCGAACGCCACGCGCAAGCGAGTTCTCTCGAACGACGGCCAGCTCGCTTTCGGCCCCTCGGGCGCCTGCCGGGCTGCCACATCATTTCTCAACTGCTCCAAGCCCCCGGGCAACTGGCGGCTTGAGTCCGCCCCTCACCCCGGCCCTCTCCCAGTGGGAGAGGGAGAAAGACTAGCCGGCGGCGCGGCGGCGGGCGGCGGGTTTCCGGACGGGAAAGGATTTCTTCTTCGGGTGGTCGGTCATCTTCTCGATCCACGCGGCAAAACCGGGAGAGGCCTCGTCCACGCGGTAGGCGAGGACCTCGGGCAGCTCGTAAGTGTTGATCTTCTGAATGGTCTCGCGGACCCTCTCGAACTCGCTGGCCCGCGTCTTGATCAGCAGCAGGAATTCCCCGTCATCGCAGACACGCCCCTTCCAGCGGTAGATCGAGTGCACGTCGGGAACGAGGTTGACGCACGCCGCCTGGCGATTCCGAACGAGGGCGTGGGCAATGTCGAGCGCCTGCTCTTCTGTTCCGACGGATGTCACGATGACCATCAGATCCTGCCGGCGCACGGCGACATTCCATTCCTCGCAGCCGCCGAAGTCAAGGAGGGCGGGAGGACGCCGGGGGAGCATGCAGAGACCGTGTTAACATCTCGCTCCGATCTTTGAGTCAATGAGCGAGACCCGTGGGGGCGAAACGGCTTCGACGGGGACGAGCACGCGAAAGGTTGCATGCCGAGGCTTCACCTCCCTCGTTAAAAGGTGAGAAAAAGTAGCTGCGAACAACAGCACTCTCGCTCTGGCTGCTTAATAACGGGTAGCCACGTCCGCCGGTGAGCGCACCCGCCGCGCTCCGTCGGGCGTCGCCAAATGCGGGTGTAGCCGTTTCGGAACTCCGGACGCAGCGGCGAAGTCCATTCGGGGATGTCTTGCCGTTGTTTTGCCTCTTCTTGAGACGGCGAGACGAGAACTGAGAAGAGGCTGAGCATGGAGTGGCCTTCCGCGTGACGCTCCCGGACGCGGGTTCAACTCCCGCCGCCTCCACCATTGCAATTTATTCGAACCGGGTTCCGGGTCCTCCGGCGTGGGTCCCACGTCGATGAGGGTCGGGAAGACGTCCGAGGGCTGGCTGCGTGTCTGAACGCCCGGGAGGGGACACGGCAGCATGCCCCGGGTCAACCCGGACATCCCATATCGTGGCCCGTTCCGGGGCCGGCTTTAGCGTTGACGCCAATTCAGCGTGCGTGCTCGCCCTGGGCGGGGCAGCGGTGGTCCAGGCCGCAGAACGCGGGCGTGTGCCAGATGCAGCCGTCGAGCCGGTCGAAGAAGTTCGCGTTGAGGCGCCTGTCCGACAGAGGGTCGCCGCAACGCGCGCAGCGGTTGTGGTTCTCGCAGGGGCAATGGACGGTCCGTACCTGACCGGTTTGTTCCGGTCCCTCATCGAGGCAGGCCCCGCGGTACTCGCGGCACCTCAGACACTGGACGAGCCCGCGCGGGATGCCCCGCGCGTCCCGTCCCGCAAGGCGCATCATCTCCTCGGCTGTGGCGGGCCGGTTTCCAATCGTCGAGTCGCCTACCAGAAACCCCTTCGGATCAAGCGCTTCGATGAAAGCGTGGAGCCCTTCGATTCGGTTGACCAGCTCAGGCGTCTGCGGGAAGTCCTCCGCGGGCTGAAGCTTGTCGCAAACAGGCAAGTTGCCTCGAGGCGGGATCGTGCCTGGCGAGGCCGTTCCGTCCACGCTGTAGTAGACGGCGCGTTCCGTACCGAGGACGAGGACGGTCTCGAGCCGGTTCGCCTCTACCTGCCGCTCGGCGAGCCGGCACAGCTCGCCCTCTGCCCGATCTCCTGGCAGAACGATGAAGTGCCGAAGGGCCCCCACGACACGCGTGACGAGGTACGGGAAGCCATCGAAAAGATGGAGCCCGGGCACGTGGTGATGGAGCCTGGCCATGATGGACTCCGGGATCTCGATCGAGCGGTGATTGTTCACCGTATCCTCCATGGCGGGAGGCCTGGCCCGGCATCCGCCGTCCCGGAAAACGAAAATCCCGCGGATCACCGC
>JBOGJN010000373.1:0-1260 GCA_050745445.1 Thermoanaerobaculia bacterium | reverse complement strand
GCACGGTAAAGAGCTTCTCCACATTGTCACCGTGCGCTCGCAGGGAAAGGCGCACTCCCGGCCAGACTTCGCCAAGCCCCACGGTCTCGTAGGTCGCTATCCCACTCCGCCAGCGGCTGCGGTCGTTGCCGATGAAATAGTTGACCTGCGCCCCTGCGCGTTCTTCCGCCGTGACCCAGGCCCTACCGGCTACCGGGGTTTCGGTGAGGCTCCAGCCCGCGCCGACCGCCGTGCGGGCGACACCCGCGCCCGGTCCGGAAGAGCCCTCGATGTCTTCGGTAGTAGCGGGAAGGGAATAGACGATCTCCCCCTGCCGGGTGACGTAGACCGTGCCGGCGAAGGTGGAGGCGTAGAAGGCCACCCTCGGGTCGCTCTGCCCCTGGTTCCCGATGAAGGGAATGGAGATGCCGCCCATGCGCTGCCGCAGACGTTCTTTCTGCGTCGCGTCACTTGCGGCCACGGCCGAAAGACCCGAGAGCGGTAGCAGGATCGCGCTGAAGAAGGTGAGAACAGCTGGGAGCCGGATCGAAGCCCGAACACCCATGGCTGCCTCCTCGTTCAGGGAAATCTCCGGCTGGATTCTATAACGCCCCTCGGCGATCCACCGAAAATCTTCCTATCTCCCGGACTGTCCCCACTCTCTTCCTCGATCTGCGCGAAGGGGCCACGCCGGGCTTTCCCAGTTGGGAGGGCCCGGCGAGCCTGATACGCATCGAGTGGTTCCCTCCACTGACATATTCGTCAAATCGCAACGCAAGAGCATGCCGCGGGCTGCGCAACCGCAGTCGGTGTTGGAGCGCTAATACGGGGACTTCGCCAACGGCGCGCAGGTGATCGTGGACCAGTTCCTCTCTTCAGCGGAGGACAAGTGGCGCGAAGGCCCGCGACCAGACCTCGATGCCAGAGCCGCCCGCGCCGGGACCGGGCGCCCTGCCGCCGCCATCCCCCACGCTGGCCGCCCTGCGCCGCCGCTCCTCCGAGCTCATCCGCACAGGGTCTACGAGCTCGATCCGCTTCTCCGTCCCCGATGCCGAAGCGTCATGCGCGTGGTCTCCTTCATCACCGAGGGGACGAGCGGTTCGACGTGAACGGATTTCGCGAGGAGGGCTCGACGACCACCCCCTTCGACATGAACGTGCGCAACCGGACGAGCCGGTATCACGTCGTGATCCAGGCGGCGGAGAAGATCGTGCGCCGCCGCCCGTCGGTCGCCGCCCGTGCGGAGGAGATCGTGCGGCGCTACGAGAAGAAGCTGCGCGA
>JBOGJN010000372.1:0-1188 GCA_050745445.1 Thermoanaerobaculia bacterium | reverse complement strand
TTTCATGCCTTCGTGCCGGCCCTCAAGGGGTGCCACACCCAGGGCGATACGGAGGAGGAGACCCTGGCGAACGCGCAGGAGGCGATCTCCGCCTACATCGAAAGCCTAAAGGCCCACGGGGACCCGATCCCCGCTGAAGATCTGCTCTTCCGCCCCGTCGAAGTCGGTGTGTGAGCCCTAGGCTCCCCGTCGTCGAGGCCAAAGATCTCGCGCGGGTGGCGCGAACGCTCGGGTTCGAACTGGACAGACAGAAGGGCAGCCACGCCGTCTTCCGCCGAGAGTCGGATCGGGCCCGCGTCGTGATCCCGATGCACTCCGGAAAGGCGATCCGCCCTAAGACACTGGTGGGCATTCTCGAAGACATGGGGATCACGTCTGAGCAACTTTGGCACCTTCTTTGATCCTAGGTGCAGATGCCTCTCGTGGGGTTATGTCAGATCTGACATAACACCACGGGCTTTCGCTCAACGCGCCGAAGGCAGGCTGAGCTCCCGCCGGATCAGCGCGAAATCCATTCCACCCGTTCCCTCCGGATGTGGCTTCGACTCCATCTCTTCGATCAAAGCGAGGACCTTCGCCCGGCCTGTCGCGGTGCGGACCAAAGTTCGCGGACGCCGCTTCGCGAGCGCCGGGATTACCGTGTCGCACCATTGTCGCGAGTAGTCCCGCATCATTTCCGTAAGTCGCGCTCGCACCTCGGGATCGGCGGCGAGATCTCGCTCTTCCTTCTCTGCCCGGCGTCTCTCCTCCTCGCGGATCGGCTCGGCCATCGCGTCGGCGACCGAGCGGCCCTCTGTCCGGAAGAACCGCACGTCCGAAGGCGGCAGAAGCGCAAGCTTCTCGCGGATCTCCAGGTCACGTTCCGTCGAGTTCGTCTCGACGACGAGCGGGCCTCCCTGCCACTCCAGGCGGGCGACGAGCACACTTCCGCCGGGTGCGGTCCGCTGGCGCGGCCTTCGCTGATAAAGCGCCTCGAAGGTCTCGAGTCGCCCGTCTCGATCGCGCTTGATGTCCAGCTCCGGCCTCGGCCGCCAGCTGGACATTTCGATCAGCAGGGACTCTGCGTCGAAGACCTCGTACAGGGACGTCGTGAAAACCATCAAATGACGGTCGTTGTTCACGATTGTGGGAATGTTCCGCTGTTCGGAACGGCCCGTCGAACCCGGCGCGCTGGGACCGGTTCCGGCC
>JBOGJN010000371.1:0-2524 GCA_050745445.1 Thermoanaerobaculia bacterium | reverse complement strand
CGAAGGCCGAGAAGCAGGTCCAGTCGGGTCTCTACGTGAAGGCTTCCAACGGCTCCGGACCCGAGGAAGCGCTCTACCACGCGGAAGGAACGCTGGGTGCCGTCTCGCCGGACGACTGGTCCCGAGACGGGCGCTTCCTGGCCTTCGAACTCATCCAGCCCGGAGGCAAGACGAAGGACGACATCTGGATCCTTCCTCTCTTCGGAGATCGAAAGCCGTACCCCTTCCTTGCGACGGCCTTCGGCGAAGTGGGAGCGACTTTCTCGCCCGACGGCCGGTGGCTCTCTTACACGTCGGACGAGTCGGGTCGGACAGAGGTGTACGTCGTCCCCTTTCCCGGCCCCGGCGGAAAGTGGCAGATCTCGACCAGCGGGGCGGTCGGCGGGGGTTGGACCCGCAGCGGCCGCGAGATCGTCTACGGCTCGCTCGACGGGACCGGCATCTTCGTGGAGATCAAGCGGGGCCCCTCCGGCCTCGAGATCGGCGCCTCGAAGGCTTCCTTCAAGCCTACGCCGTTCTCGGCCATCACCGCGACGCCGGACAACGAGCGGATTCTCCTGGCCGTCCCGCCCGAGGGGACTCCCGCGCCGCGCGTGGCGTTAGTGGCCAACTGGACGGCGGGCCTGGCGAGGAAGTGACGGCGTGAAACGCCCGCGGCGTCCGAGGATGGCGATCCCGAATCCATAAGCAAATGCTTATCTGTCGTCGCCGATGACGCTTTCCGCCGGAACCCGCCTCGGCCCCTACGAGATCCTCTCGCCTCTGGGCGCCGGCGGAATGGGAGAGGTCGGGAGAATTTGTGAGTTGTGATTTGTGAGTTGTGAATTGAGATGACGATCTCGCCTGGCAGCCGCCTGGGTCCCTACGAGGTTCTGTCCCCTCTGGGAGCTGGAGGGATGGGAGAAGTTTGGAAGGCGCGGGACACGCGGCTTGGTCGCGCCGTCGCCATCAAGGTGCTGCCGTCGCACATGTCGGCCTCTCCCGAAGTGCGCCAGCGCTTCGAGAGAGAAGCCAAGACGATTTCGCAGCTCTCCCACCCGCACATCTGCGCGCTCCATGACATTGGCCGCGAAGGGGAGACCGATTACCTGGTCATGGAGTATCTCGAAGGAGAGACGCTGACCGACCGTCTGGTGAAGGGGCCGCTGCCGCTCGAGCAGACGCTGCGGTTCGGTGTGGAGATCGCGGACGCGCTGGACAAAGCCCACCGCCAAGGGATTGTCCACCGGGACTTAAAGCCCGGCAACGTCATGCTGACGAAGTCGGGTGTGAAGTTGCTCGACTTCGGATTGGCCAAGGCGATGGCGCCGGCGGCCCCGGCCGGGAGTCTGACGGCGCTGCCGACGCAGCAGGGTCTGACGCAAGAGGGGACGATCCTCGGGACCTTCCAGTACATGTCGCCGGAGCAGCTCGAAGGCAAGGAAGCCGATGCCAGATCTGACATATTCGCCTTTGGAGCGGTCCTCTATGAGATGGCGACGGGTAGGAAGGCGTTCTCCGGGTCAAGTCAGGCGTCGCTGATATCGGCGATCATGACCTCGGACCCGGCGCCCATCTCCTCGGTCCAGCCAATGTCGCCGCCGGCTCTCGATCGCGTGGTCAAGACCTGTCTCGCCAAGGACCCCGACGAAAGGTGGCAGAACGCCCATGACCTGATGGGCGAGCTCAAGTGGATTGCCGGACTGGGTTCGCAGGCAGGAGTCCCGGGGCCGCCCGTGGCCCGCCGCAGAAGCCGCGAGCGACTCGCATGGGGGATGATGACCGTTACTCTTTTTGTGGCCCTCGCGGCTGCGGTAGCAGCGGTGGTTCGTAATGCGCATCGGGCCGCGATGCTGGAGCGTCCGATGCGTTCTTCCATTGTTCTTCCGGAGAAGTCCGCATTGCGTGCCGCCGCTCTTTCGCCTGACGGGACGAGGGTTGTCTTCGTCGCGAGGGATTCTTCCGGCAAGAATCTCCTCTGGATCCGGCCCTTGGATTCGCTCGCTGTGCGACCGTTTCCGGGCACGGAGAATCCCTCTTTCCCCTTCTGGTCGCCCGACAGCCTATTCGTTGGCTTCTTCGCCGATGGGAAGCTCAAGAAAATCGGCGCCTCCGGGGGGGCTCCCCAAACGCTTTGCGACGCGCCGATCAATCGAGGTGGAACCTGGAATCGGGAGGGGGTGATCCTCTTCACGCCCGTCCCCGATGGCCCGCTGTATCGCGTTTCCGCTTCCGGCGGCCTGCCGACGCCGGTGACGCGGTTCGACCCATCGCGAGGTGAGACCTCTCACCGGTGGCCGTTCTTCTTGCCGGACGGACGGCACTTCCTTTATCACGTAGCAAGTTTCGGTTCGGGCGGGCAGGTGGAGAAGATGGGCATTTACGTCGGGTCGCTCGATTCGAAAGAGGAAAAGTTTCTTCTGCGCGCCAACTCGAGTGTGGCCTACGCGCCGCCCGGGTATCTGCTCTTCCTTCGCGACCGGAATCTGCTGGCACAGCCCTTTGACGCGCAGAGAATTCGAATCACGGGCGATCCTCTCCCTGT
>JBOGJN010000370.1:0-1493 GCA_050745445.1 Thermoanaerobaculia bacterium | reverse complement strand
GTCCTCTCCGTCCGGGCTAGAAGAGGCTCCCTAGCTCGACAGCCCTCCGCCCAAGACCCAAATCCGGGTTCAGGGCTGAGGAACCAACGTATCTTGAACGGAATCGGACGCGGCTAGAAGGGATTCGCCCAGCTCTGAGGCCAAGAGTTGTGCTCGAATTGTCCCTGACCCGTCAGACCCTGGCTGGACCTGACCACACCGGGCGGCCCGCGAGAGGCCGGAGAACACGACACTTGAGGCCGGTCGTGTCCCGTGGTGTCCACCCGGTTTCCGGTTCGGGACCGAGTGGTCGGAGGTTCAAATCCTCTCGCCCCGACCATCCGTCGCCTCCGCCACTTGGGGTCAGGTCTACATAATACATTATGACGCACGAGCGATCGTATTGTCGGCCGCGGGCCGTAGCAATGCCTACTGGTCTCCGGGCTTCGCGTTGACCGACGCCCGTCGTCGAAGGTGAGGGAAGCAGGTCCCGCCGATCGGCTATAATGTATTATGTAGACCTGACCCCACTTCCGGTGCGATCCACAGCATCCGAACTCCCGCCCGACAGGACCCAGACCGCCTCGGAGTCGAGCGTTCTGGCGAACCGCTCTCCTTCGCGGTGCAACCGTTGCCACTCCTCGCGCGTGTACACCGCCAGATCGGCCGGAACCGGAAGCGAGAGCGTGTCCCAATCGAGGGCTCGGCGCTCGAAGGGTTCCGAGCACGCCTCGACAACGGCGACCAGATCGACATCGCTGCCCACGCCCCAGTCGCCGCGCGCGTAGGAACCGAAGTAACCGAGGCGAAGCAGGCCAGGGCGGCGCACAGCCTCCGCCGCGGCCCACTCGCGCACGGCGCGGTCGACCTCCCCGCGGTCAGGCCATTTGACGACGGACGAATTCAAGGATGTCACGGGCATGATCGATCGCCTGCCCGCTCTGGAGCGGGCCGTAGTGCTCGAAGGGAGCGCCCTCGGGATGGCCGTTCGCATAGCGCGTCGCGAAGTAGAAGTTGTCGAGGACCTTCGCCTTGTCGGCGAGATCCGTCGGCGGGGCGACCGGCGCATCGTGGAGAAGACGCGCCACGACGTGGCCCCAGCCCTCCTGGCCCCGCGACAGGTGCAACGCCTTGGCCGCTTTTTCCCCCGCCTGCTGGGCCGCGAAGCAGACCCATTCGTGGCGGCCCTCCTCTCGGGAGGAGACCGCCTGCGCGAGGTCCCTCTCGGCCTGAGCGAACCAGTCCTTCTCCCGGCGCGCCATCCGCAACAGCGTACGCGCATCCGAGCCCATCAACAAGCTTCGCGCTTTTGCCGATTTGTACGGGACATCGCACGGCATAGGCGTGCCCGGGGTCGGCCAGCGAACGCGCAAAAAGAAGCCGCGCTTGCGCGCGGCCGAAGGAGGGGATCTCGACACGGGCTCTGTTCAGTCCTTGCGGCCCCTTTCCGCGTGCGGCGCGGGCGGAGCCGACTGCGCGGGTGGTGGAGCCACGTGGGCGGCGGAGGGTGGAGC
>JBOGJN010000369.1:0-5648 GCA_050745445.1 Thermoanaerobaculia bacterium | reverse complement strand
GAGTTCAAGAACGGCTCCGCGACGAAGAAGATGATCGCGCCGCCCCCCGCGAAGAGCCCACCGACCGCGGCCCAGCGTTTCCCCCCTCTGTAAGACAGAGCCCAGCGAGAGACCGCAGGCACCTCCTCGTCCTGCTCGAGCGTCTCCCGGCGGGGCGGCAGACGCAGGAGGACCGCGAGATACGTCACGTAGGTCGCCGCCAGAATCAGCGAGTCAAAGAGAGAGAGGCTTGCCTTCGCCCAGATGAGCACAAAATAGGCGAGGGGCGGGAGAAGGCCCACGACCTCGACGGCCTGGTCGTCCCCGAGGACGATCGTGCCGAGGCGACGCCCGCGCCGCGCCCTCGAGGAGTAGGCCGCCACCGCGTAGATCATGGGCCATCCGAGGCCGGTCAAGAGACGCAGGCTCCCTGTGAAGTTCGCGATCGCCAGATGGACCATCTGCGGGTCTTTTCCCGCTTTCCAGGCGATGACTGCCTCGACCGCAAACTCCGGGAGGGTTTGAATCAGGGCAAGAGCGGCGAGCGCCAGCCCCTGCGAGACCAGGAACTCCGCCGCCTCCGCGCCCCACGCCACCAGAAACGCCGACCCGATCATGGCCGGGAACGTCCACAGAGCCGAATGCGGGGATGCGGCGACGGGGCCGGAAAGACTCGCGGCAAGGCCGACCTTGTCGCGAAGCGCTCTCATCGCGCGCGGTTATAGCATGAGGGGTATGCCGCTGATCGAGTCTCCGTCCAACCCGCTCGTGCGGGAGATCGCGCGGCGTCTCGAAGAAAGGACACACCTGCTTCTGGAGGGAGAGAAGGCGATCCTGGACGCCGTCGCCGCCGGCCTGCCGCTCGAGTATGTTCTGCACGACGCGAATGTGCGAGCCGGGCGGCTCTCGGCGCTTTCTTCGGCCACGCCCAAGCTTGTGTCCCGGGCGGTGCTCGAGAGGCTCGCGGATTCCAAGACTCCCCAGCACCTGCTCGCGGTGGCGCGCCGGCGCGACATCCCCGTCGCCCAGATCCTGGAGCGCGACGGTCCCGTGGTTTTTCTCTTCGGCATTCAGGACCCCGGCAACCTGGGCGCGATCGTGCGCGTCGGCGAGGCCGCGGGGTGCGCCGGCGTAGTCGCCGCTCCCGGAACGGCCGACTTCTTCCATCCGCGCGCCGTGCGCGCGAGCGCGGGAAGCGTCTTGCGGATTCCTGTGTCCGGGCGCGTCTCCTTTGAGCCCTTTGCGGTGGACGCCAAGAAGGCCGGCCGAGAGATCTGTGGCGCCGTTGCCGCCGGAGGAGAGAACCCGTTTGCCGCTGCCCTGCCGGTGGCCTCGGTCCTCGTGATTGGCTCCGAGGGCACCGGCCTGCCGGCCGGCGCCTACCGCTACCTTGACCGCAAGCTCACGATCCCGATGAATGAGCCTGTGGACTCCTTGAACGCGGCCGTCGCCGCCGCCCTGCTGCTTTACTCCACCGCTCTCAGATCCTCATCCCCTCCGGGAGAGGGTTAGGCTGAGGAGCGAGCCCCCGGCTATGTCAAATCTGACATAAGACGACCGCGCCGTGCCTTGTTCTCCCCTCACCCGCCTTCGCCAAGGCTTCGGCGGGCAGGCCCCGAGCCTCTCCCAAGGGGAGAGGGGGAAGACGGTTTCCGCCCTCGCTGACTCGGTTTCCTCCGGGACGGCTTCGGCGCGACCGGTCGTACCTTGACCCAGACCCTCTTGGCCGCGACGAGCTTCTTCTGCCGATTGCGGACTCCCTTCATTCACAACCCACGATTCTTCTAACCCTGATCACAAATCACCAATCGCAATTCACAAATCGTCCTCTCCGAACACTTCCGCCTGAAAGCTCCAAAGGCGCGCGTCGGGCTCCTGCCAGGAGTGCGGCTGCAGCCCCGCCTTCTTCGAGACCTCGCCCAGGAATGTCTCCCGGTCAAAGCCCCATTCGGTCGCGACCTGCGGGAGCAGAAGACCGCTGCGCCCGTGCGCTTCGATGATCAGGCCGTCGCGTCCGACCTCGATCTGTTTCACATCCTCGATGGGCCGCGGCGGCGTGAGCACGGAGATTTCGATCCGGCAGGCGGACAGCTCGCTCTCCTCCACCGGCGGAAAACGCGGGTCCTCCAGCGCGGCGCGCACGGCGAACCGGGGCACCGCTTCTGACAAATCCCCATCCGGCGTGAGAGTGCCGATGCATCCACGCAGTTGCCCTTCCTTGCGCAGCGTTACGAAGAGGGCGCGCGGCTGACCGAACGCTTCGGCGCGGTCGGAGGCCAGCCGTGGTGCCGGCTCACCGCGGAAATGAGCCTCCAGGGTGCCTCGGGCGAGCAACAGAAGGTCGCGCCGGGTCTCTTCCGACAGAGGCGGCTCGCTCATGCCTTCCCCACGGCGACCGGGAGCGTCGCGAGAAACCGGCGGATCGCCGCGGCAAGCTCCACAAGCTTGCCTTCGAGGAAATGGTCGGCTCCCGAAATCTCCACGATCTCGCCCGAGCCGCCCACGAACTGCCGCAAGCGGGCGGGCGGACCGAAGACGTCGCGTTCACCCACCACGAAGAGCGCCGGCACGCGAGGTCTCCCGAGGCCCGCGCCCGATTCCGTAGCGACGGCCAAACCGATGCCCACGAAGGCGAGGACCCGGGAATCGCCGGCGATCGCCCGCAGCGCCACAGCCGAACCGAACGAGAACCCCCCCGCCAGGATCGGCAGGCCTCCCAGACGCTCCGTCTCGTCCGCAGCGGCGCGAAAATCCTCCGTTTCGCCTCGCCCGGCGTCATAGCGCCCTTCCGAGAGGCCCACGCCCCGGAAGTTGAACCGGAGCGTGGCGAAGCCCGCGCTGGAAAAAGCCTGTGCGGCTCGGGAAACGACCTTACTGTGCATCGTACCGCCGTGCAGGGAGTGCGGATGCGCGAAGACCGCCGACCCGACGCGCGGGCCAGAAGGCTCTTTCCAGAGGCCCTCGAGCCTTCCCGCGGGCCCGGCGAAGGTCACGGTTCTCAACTTTCCTCCCGCGTCCGGCTCCTCGCCCGATTGGCGAAACGCGTCACTCATCGTATCCTTCTGCCTCACCGTCGGATTCCGGGCGGCGGGCCAGGGGGGTCATGAAGAAGATCGTACACGTCGTGGGCACGGGCACCATCGGCGAGCCCTTGATCGGCCTCTTCGCCGACTTCAAGAAGCATCTGGGGATCGACGAGATCAGCTTTCACAAGCGCACCCCGATGACGACCGAGCGCGCCAAGGTCAACCACCTGCTGCAGCGGGGCGCGCAACTCGCCGTGGATTCGGACAAGACAGCCGACTTCGAAGCGCTCGGGCACAAGGTCTCCTTCAACGCGGCCGAGGCCCTGGAGCGCGCCTCCGTCGTGATCGACTGTACTCCCGCGGGCAACGAGAACAAGAAACTCTACGAGAGCCTGAGCGGGCCCAAGGGGTTCCTGGCCCAAGGGAGCGAGTTCGGTTTCGGCAAGATGTACGCGATGGGCATCAACGATCAGGCTCTGGTCCCGGGGCAAGACCGGTTCCTCCAGATCGTCTCCTGCAACACCCACAACATCGCGGTCCTTCTCAAGACCCTGGGCGAGGACGGAAAGGGAGGGTTCGCGCTCGAGCGGGGACGTTTCGTGTGCATGCGGCGCGCCAACGATGTCTCGCAGGACTCGAGCTTTAACCCAGCGCCCTCCGCCGGCAAACACGACGACCCGCAGTTCGGCACGCACCACGCGCGGGACGCCACGCGGCTGCTCGAAACGATCGGCTGGAAACCCAAGATTTTCTCTTCAGCGATGAAGCTCAACACCCAGTACATGCACTCCCTCTGGTTCGACATGGAGTTCCCGCGCCCGGTGACCCGCGAGGGGCTGCTGGCGCGCCTGAAGGCCAACGAGCGGATCGCCATGACCGAGAAGCGCTCGGCCAATCAGATCTTCTCCTTCGGTCGCGACCACGGCTACTACGGGCGCATCTTCTCTCAGGCCGTGATCGTGACGCCGACGCTCGCGGTCGGCGGTGACCGGGAGCTGATTGGCTTCTGCTTCACGCCGCAGGATGGCAACTCGCTCGCCTCCTCGATCTCGGCGGCCCTGTGGCTGATGGATCCGGAGTTCGACCGGCGGGAACGGCTCTCGGTACTGGACCGGTTCTTCTTCCGGGAAATCTAGCCCGCATTATTCATGATCGACTCCGGCCGCCGCTCCGATCTTTTCCGCCGATTACTTCGTCATCGCTCCTCGACGATGCCTCGCCCTTTCCCTGTTGCCCAGGACTGCTCTCTGCTCTCTTCCGGCCGCGTCGAGCGGCCGCTCCACATGTCCTTCCTTGTCTCGACGAAAAATCTCTGTCGCGGACAAGCTGTCCTGCCTCAACCTTCCCGCCTTCCGTATGCAGGCCCGCTCGGCTGAAGGACTAACCGTGTTTCGGCCGGGTGACCATGAATAATCCGGGCTAGCCGGCAGCGCCCCCAGGGTCGGGGCCGGACAGACGGGGGCATCCACTCCCACTCCATGCTGTCAACCCCCGGCGGTCAACTGGAAACCCCGATCCGAAAATAGTAGCAAGCACGATTGGCTCCGCCGCAGGGCCGTTGCCGCACCTTCGGGGATCATTCGTTCTTTTCGGATCGGGTAAACTGTCCTCCAATGGAGTGGGTCACCTGTCCCAAGTGCGGCTTCACGCAGGTCGCCTCGGAGAAATGCCTCCGGTGCGAGCGCCTTCTGGAGAGACACGGCCAGGCCCCGCATCCGCCCTCACGCCCGTCGAGCCAGGCGCAAATCCGGCGCCCGATCCCTGCCCCGCCGGCCATCGTCGTTGGCATCGTCGTCCTGCTCGCCGCGCTCGCGGGGCTGGTCTGGTTCAGGGCGCGCACCAGCAAGCAGACGGCCTCCGCGACCGCGGTGGCGACGCCCTCAACTCCCACGCTCGACCTGACGGGGCGCTGGCAGACGCAGGTCTCGGAAACGCTCCCGGGCCCTCCGCCGCGCCCGGTCCTGAAGGACATCTTTCTCGAGACGGACCGGGAAGGGGCGATTCTGGCCGCGGGAGTTCTTCTGACCGACCCCGGGAGGGGCGGGGCGGGCGCCGGCTACCGTGTCGTCTCGGACGGTCCCCGCCGCGTCGCGGAGGCGGCGTCGCTCCTCGTCTCGGCCCCGGCCGGATCGGCCCTGCCAATTGACTTCGTTCCCTTCCCCGCCTGGGTGCCGGCCCGAAACCGGCTCTGGCGCGCTCTGGAGGGGCAGAGCCGCCGGGGAGAACAGGTCCGCTACCTGCTGCTCGAGTCGGTGGAAGATGATTACCTGGTTCAGACCGGAATCAACCAGAGCGGCTTTCTCTCCTACGCCTTCTTCTCACCCGCTTACGCCTCGGGCCGAGGCGTGGACACACTCTCGAAGATCATCCACCCGGAGGCCGGTAGCTCGCTCCGGGCCTTCCAGAACCTTGTTTGGGATCTCTCGGGGGCCGCGGACTTCCTGAACCTCGAGGTCTACGCGAAGCTCTCGGGTCCCGAAGGGATTCCCAACCGCCTGACGCTCAAAAGGTAAGCTCTTAGCTGTTGGCTGTTAGCTCTTGGCCGAGCCGGCGAACCGCCCAACCCGGCTAATAGCCAAAAGCTAAGAGCTCCGCGTGAGCAAAGCTCACGCGGAAATGACGTATCCGCCGCTCTTGGCGTCC
>JBOGJN010000368.1:0-1159 GCA_050745445.1 Thermoanaerobaculia bacterium | reverse complement strand
CGGCTTCGGTGGAGCGAGGCCAGGTGCGAGCGCACCGCGAGGGGATCAATTCTTGAGAGAGGCGTCTTGCCGGCAACCTCGTGGGCAAACTCCCTTTCCCAGAAGTCCGCGAATCGGTCGAGGTCGGCCCGGTAGGCGAGCACCGTGTGCGGCGAAAAGCGCCGCTCGTCGGACAGGTACGACTCGAAGCCGTCGATGGCGCCAGAGAGCGTCATCACACAAGAAGAGTGTAACCGGGCAGCGCTCCCTCCCGTCACTTCTTCTTCGCGAAGCCGCGCACGTCGTTCTTGACGAGGCCTTCAATCTGCTCCACCGTGAGCTTCTTGCCGAAGGGGGGCATGTCCTCGCCCCCCTTGGTGACCTGTTTGATCAGGTCGGCGTCGGTCTTTGAAGACTGGAACTCGGCGTCGGTGAAATCCCTCGCCATCAGCTGTCTCCCCTTCGGGGTGTTCGCCGTGCCATCCTCGCCGTGGCATTTTGCGCAGTACTCCAGAAACAGCGCCGAAGGGTGCTGGTCCCCGGCGAAAACCACCACGGCAAACCCCGCCAGGACCCCAACGACCGCACCGGCCAAGAGTCTCGTCCGTCTCATCCTTATTCTCGCTTTCTCCAGATCCCGCTGAAGATACTCCCGTGTCGATTTCACGGCTCTCTCTATCATCCCGCCCGTGCGGCTTATTCCCGTCCGGTTAAGGAAGCTCAAAGGCACCTGCGCACGACACGTTGCGTCAGGAACCCGGCGAGCCGGTCACGGTCGAGATTCCCACCGGAAAGCAGGACGCCGACCCTCCTTCCGGAGAAATCGGCCTTGCGGTGGCGCACCGCGGCTGCACCCGCCGCGCCCGAGGGCTCGACCAGGACCTTCATGCGTTCGAGCATCCACGCCAGCGTCTCGATCATCTCCGGGTCGGACAAGAGCAGAATGCCGCGAACGCTTTGCCGCAGGATGGGGAACGTCAGCGCTCCCGGGCAAGGCACCTGCAGGCCGTCGGCGATCGTGTGCGGAACGGGAATCGCTACTCGCTCCCCCTTCGCGAAAGATTGCGCGGTGTCGTCGGCCGTCTCGGGCTCGACGCCGTAAACGGTGATCTCCGGGCGCAAGTGCTTGGCCGCGGTGGCCGAGCCCGCAATCAAACCGCCTCCCGAGACAGGCACGACG
>JBOGJN010000367.1:0-16612 GCA_050745445.1 Thermoanaerobaculia bacterium | reverse complement strand
CCGCAAAGGCGGCCCGGTCCGCGAGCTCCAGGTTAACGGCCAGACGGTAGAGGAGGTCTGCTTCGGCGATCAGCCCGGCCGCCTCGCACTTTCCCGCGGCCTCCCGGGCCTCCCTGCCCGTCGCGTGCGTCAAGACGGGGGCCTCAAGAAGTGGATCCCTCCCTGCGCCGGATGGAGAAGGTGGAGACGAGACGCGTGGCCGGGAAACGGGAAACGGGAAACGGGAATCGGGAAACGAGTGACGGAAGGTGCAGGGCCGAGCGCGGCCACGACAAGTGTAAGGACGGACGGCATGAACCCTCCTGTGGGGGACCGGGTAGATTCTATGAAAGGAGGTCCGGAAGTGGATGAAAATCAATCGCCGATCCCTCCACTGCGGGGAGCGTTTCGATTCCCGGTTTCCGTTTCCCGATTCACGGTCTGGTTATGCTAATTTCCGCTCCTCATGTCTGCCCTGGCTGCCGCTGTCAGGCCGCTCAAGCGAACCCCGCTTTTTTCACTTCACCGGGAGCTCGGCGCGAAACTGATTGATTTCGGCGGATGGGAAATGCCGGTGCAATACGGCGGGATCCTCGAGGAGCACCGGGCCGTGCGCGAACGGGTGGGCCTCTTCGACGTTTCGCATATGGGCGAAATCGCTTTCACCGGGCCGGGAGCGCTCGAGGCCTTGCAGCTGCTCACGCCCAACGACGTCTCTCGGCTCGCGGATGGCCGCTGCCACTACACGGCCTTTTTAACCGAACGAGGCACATTCGTGGACGATCTGCTCGTGTACCGCTTCGCGACGGACTCCTACCTTCTCGTCGTGAACGCGGGCAACACGGCCAAGGACTACGCGTGGGCGTGCGAGCGGACGCGGGGCGAGGTCCGGGTCACAAACCGCAGCGACGACTACGCTCTGCTGGCCCTGCAGGGCCCCAGAGCCCTCCGGCTCTGCGCGCGGGTCTGCTCGGCGGACCCCTCGCAGCTGCCTGCCTACGGCTTTGCGGAAATGGACGTGCTGGGCGAGCGGGCGCTTCTCTCGCGCACCGGTTACACGGGCGAAGATGGATTCGAGATCTATCTGCCGCCGGAATCGGCCCCGAGGGTCTTTCGAGGATTGCTTCAGATCGGACGCCCCGAGGAGATCGTCCCATGCGGCCTGGGCGCGCGCGACACGCTGCGGCTCGAGGCGAAGATGGTGCTCTACGGCAACGACATCGATGAGACGGTGACGCCCTGGGAAGCGGATCTCGCGTGGATCGTCAAGATGGGTAAGGGAGACTTCCTCGGGCGAGACGCCTTGCTCACGCAGCGGAACCAGGGGATCCGACGCAAGCTCGTGGGTTTCGAGATGGTGGACCGCGGAATCGCGCGGCATGGTTACGGCGTCGAGACTTCCGCCGGCCCCGGAATCGTGACGTCCGGAACTCACTCACCCACACTCGGCCGGCCGATCGGTCTGGCCCTGTTGCCTGTGGAGGCCAGTGCCGTCGGAACTGAGTTCTCGGTCGCGATCCGGGCAAGACAGGTCCGGGCGCGGGTCGTCGAGACGCCGTTCTACAGGAGGGGGAAGGGGGCAACGGCTTGAATCCGGATAACCTGCGTTACACGCAGAGCCACGAATGGGTTCGGGTGGACGGGGAGATCGGCACGATCGGCATCACGGACCACGCCCAGAAAGAGCTGGGCGAGATCGTGTACCTGGAGCTCCCCGAGGTGGGACATTTGTTCAATGCGGACGAGGAGTTCGGCACCGTCGAGTCGGTCAAGGCGGTCTCGGAGCTGTTCACGCCGGTGTCGGGAGAGGTCGTCGAGGTCAACAAGGCGGCGGTCGGCGAGCCCGGCATCATCAACGACGATCCGTTGGGCGACGGCTGGATGATCAAGCTGAAACTCTCGACCGATCAGGAGATCGAGAGGCTCATGTCGGCCGAGGAGTACGCGGAGTACGTCCGGGCCGAAGAGAAGGAAAAGTGAAGTTTCTTCCGACTTCCGATTCCGACCGCTCGGCGATGCTCCGGGCGATCGGTGCGGCCTCCGTCGAGGAACTCTTCGCTTCGATCCCCGCAGAAGTCCGGCGACCTGCGAACCTGCCGGCCCCTCTCTCGGAAATCGAGATCCGGCGGCTGTTCGGAAGCCTCGCGTCGAGGAACGCCAACGCGAGAGACGGGGCGTTTTTCCTGGGGGGTGGCCTCTACAACCACTACATCTCGGCGATCGCCGACCAGATGCTTTACCGCGCGGAGTGGTTGACGGCTTATACGCCGTACCAGCCGGAGGTCTCCCAGGGCACTCTCCAATCCATCTTCGAGTTCCAGACGCACATCTGCCTGCTGACGGGTCTGGATGTCGCCAACGCCTCTCTTTACGAGGGCGCCTCGGCTCTGGTGGAGGCGCTGCTCATGGCCGAGCGCATCGCCAGGGGGCGAAAGAGGGCGGTGCTCTCGGCGGGCATCCACCCGGAGTACCGCGAGACGGTGCGGACCTATTTCGCAAACCTCGGCCTCGAAGTCGTCGAGGCGCCTCTCGACCGTGAGGGCGCCACCGACACCGCGGCCCTCCAAGCCGCGGTGGATGATGGCACCTTCGCCGTGGCGGTCCAGTCCCCGAACTTCTTCGGCGTGGTGGAGGACTGGAGCGCGGGGTCCACGGCGGCGCGGGCCAAGGGCGCGCTGTCGATCGCGGTCGTGGCGGAGGCCGTTTCGATGGCTCTGCTGGCGACACCGGCTGCGGGAGGGGCCGATATCGCCTGCGGCGAGGCCCAGTCGCTGGGTGTGCCGATGGGCAACGGCGGGCCGCTCGTGGGCTTTCTCGCCTGCCGGACGGCTCACCAGAGACAGATCCCGGGGCGTCTGGTCGGAGAAACGCGCGACGCGGAAGGCCGCCGTGCCTTTTGTCTGACCCTCTCGACGCGCGAGCAGCACATCCGTCGTGAGAAGGCCACCTCCAACATCTGCACGAACCAGGGGTTGATGGCGCTCGCCGCAAACGTCCATATGTCGCTGCTCGGCAAGCACGGCCTGCGGGAGCTCGCCCTGCAGAGCCACGCCAAGGCGGAGTACCTGAAAGGCGAGATCGCGCGAATCTCCGGATACCGGTTGCCCCTTGCGGGCCCCACATTCAATGAGTTCCTGGTCGAGGCGCCTGAGCCGGCCGAGGCCCTGCTTTCGCGGCTTGCGGCCCGCGGGATTCTCGGAGGCCTGCCCCTCTCGCGTTACGACTCCCTGGAGCCAAAAAAGTTTCTGATCGCCGTCACCGAGATGAACACCAAAGAGGAGATGGACCGCCTGGTGGCGGGGTTGCGCAACGGCCGATGAGCGTCGAGTTGGGAGAGAAGGCCGAGTTCCTGAAAGACCGTCTGCACCCGGAGCCGCGGCACGAGCCGCTCGTCTTCGAGCGATCGGGGCCGGGCAAGGTCGGCTATTCCCTGCCGCCGCTCGACGTTCCCCAGAGAATCGGCCTCCCCGACAAGTTGCTGCGCGCGGCGATCGAAGGGGAGACAGAGATCTCGGAGGTGGAGGTGGCGCGCCACTTCACGCGTCTCTCGAGGCTCAACTTTTCGATTGACCAGGGTCTCTATCCTCTCGGGTCTTGCACCATGAAGCACAACCCGCGGATCAACGAGGAGATGGCGCGTCTGCCGGGCTTTGCGCAGGCGCATCCGCTCGCCCCCGAGGAGGTCTCGCAGGGGACGCTGGAGCTCGCCTGGCGTCTCGAGCAGGTCCTGATCGAGTTGACCGGGCTCGCGCGCGTCACGCTCCAGCCCTCCGCGGGCGCGCAGGGGGAGCTGGCCGGAATGCTCATGGTGCGCAAGGCCCTGGAGAAAGCGGGCAACCCGCGCAAAACGGTCCTGATCCCCGATTCCGCTCACGGCACCAATCCCGCCTCGGCCCACTTTGCCGGCTACAAGGTGCGCGAGTTGAAGTCGAACACGCGGGGGACGCTGGATCTGCACGTCCTGGAAAAGGCCATGACCGAGGACGTGGCGGCCTTGATGTTGACCGTGCCCAATACGCTCGGCATCTTTGAAGACCAGATCCTGTCGATCGCCGATGTCGTCCACGGCAAGGGGGGGTACCTGTACTGCGACGGGGCCAACTTCAACTCCTTCGTGGGTCTCGCCAAGCCCGGCGCCATGGGCATCGACCTGATGCACATGAACCTTCACAAGACCTTCTCGACGCCGCACGGCGGGGGAGGGCCGGGCGCGGGGCCCGTCGCGGTGACGCGGAAACTCGCACCCTACCTCCCACGTCCGACCGTCGAGCGGCGTCCCGACGGCACCTTCTCGCTCGACTTTGACCGACCCGACTCGATCGGTCGTCTGCGCGCATTTCTCGGAAACTTCGGCATGTTTGTGCGGGCGTTGGCTTACATCAGTTCCTATGGAAACCGGATCGGCGAAGTGGCTCGCGGCGCGGTCTTGAACGCCAACTACATCCGCGCGGGCCTGACCGGCGTCTACCACTTGAAATACGACGGCCCGACGCTGCACGAGGTCGTTTTCTCCGACAAGAAACAGGCCGAGCGTGGTGTCCAAGCCATGGACATCGCCAAGCGGCTCATGGACTACGGATTCCACCCGCCGACGATTTCCTTTCCTCTGATCGTGCACGGCGCCCTGATGATCGAGCCGACAGAGACCGAGGGGAGGGCTGGGTTGGACGCCTTCATCCAGGCGATGCGCGAGATCGCGCGGGAGGCAGAGGAGGATCCGGAGATCGTTCGGAAGGCGCCCCACACGACTCCCGTGCGGCGCGTGGATGAAGTCGCCGCCGCGCGCAATCCGGTGCTGCGGTGGCGGCCCACCGGGTCGTAAAACGTAAAACGTCAAGCGTGAAACGAGACATGGTTTCGGTGCTCTGGCGGCCTCGTTTGACGTTTCACGTTTAGCGTTTCACGACTCTCGCGATATCCTTCCTCCACCTCTTATGACCGACTTCCAGCGCAAATGCCCGCTCTGTGGGGGGGACCTGTTGCGTTCCCGCTCGCATACTTCGGGTTACACGACCTATTTTTGGAAAAAACCGTGGCGGCGCGGCTTCTTCGACTGGGGCGCCGAACGGCTCTATCCCTGGGCCTGCATGGGTTGCGGCGTCGTGCTCTTCTACCTCGACCGGCTCCCGGCGCTTGCGGAGGAGTTCAGGCAGGCGCGCGACAGACAGACGGCACCCAAGGCCTTCCCCGCTCCTATCAAGCCGTGATCGCGATCGGCTACCTGGACGGGCGGCGCCTCTCTCGCGCCGTCATCGCGGGAGCTCGTTTCGTGGCGGACCGGGCCGAACCCCTGAACAAGATCAACGTCTTTCCGGTGCCGGACGGCGACACGGGCACCAACCTCGCCTCCACACTCCAGAAGATCGCCGCCGGCATCGCGCGGATTCGCCAGCGCGACGTGCGCGAGATGTCGCGGGTCCTGGCGGACGAGGCGGTCGGAGGCGCCCGCGGCAACTCGGGCGCGATCCTCGCCCAGTTCTTCTGCGGCTTCGCGGAGGGGCTGCCCGACCGTCCGCGGGTCTCGACCGGCGACTTCGGGGCTGCGGTCGTGCGGGCAGCCGAGTCGGCGTACAGCGCCATCGCGCGGCCCGTCGAGGGGACGATCCTGACGGTCACCCGCGACTGGGCGCGGTACGTTGCCGCGGGCGCTTCCGAGATCCCGGACTTCGCAGAGCTCCTGCCCGCGTCGCTCGAAGAGGCGAAACGCTCGCTCGAGAACACGCCTCGACAGCTGAAGGTCCTCCAGAAGGCGGGTGTCGTGGATGCCGGCGCGCAGGGTTTTGTCTACCTGCTCGAGGGGATCGTGCGGTATCTGTGCGAGGCGGCCCGCCGCGCGCTTCCCGTGGCACCACCGGAGCAGGTACGAGCGGCCCTCTTCGACAAGATGTCGGAGTCGATCCTCTTCCGCTACTGCACGGAGGCTCTCCTCGAGGGACGTGCGATTGACCGGGATGAGTTGCGCCGGCAGGCGGCGCTCTTAGGCGACTCGATCGTGATCGCCGGCCGCGCCTCGAAACTGCGCCTTCACGTCCACACCAACGAGCCGGAGAAGCTCTTCGAGACGGTGGCGCGGTTTGCCGAGGTCGCACAGACAAAGGTCGAGGACATGCGCACGCAGCACGAGACCCGCTTTGAGAAGAACCGCGCGGCCCGGGTCGGCGTCGTGACCGACTCGACCTGTGATCTGCCGGAGGCGATGTTCGAGGAGCTAAACATCGGTGTCGTCCCCGTGCGGGTGTTCTTCGGCTCGGAGAACTACCTGGACAAGGTGACGATCTCCCCTTCGGAGTTCTATGCCCGCTTCGCGGTGACGGATACGGCGCCAAAGACCTCGCAACCGCCCCCCGCGGACTTCACGCAGGTCTACCGCAACGTGGCGACACACGCGGGTTCGGTCGTCTCCATTCATCTCTCGGCGGCAGTGTCCGGCACCTACCAGGCAGCCGTCGTGGGTTCCCGGCCGGTCGAGCAGACGCGGTTCGAGCACGTGGACAGCGGGAACGTTTCGGTGGGTCTTGGCCTGATCGTGCGCGCGGCCGCCGAGGCTGCCGCCGCGGGCAAGAGCGTGGAGGAGGTGGCGCAGATTGCCCGCCGGGCCTCCCAGCGGGCGCGGCTCTTCATCGCCGTCCCGACGCTTGAGCATCTGATCCGCGGCGGCCGCGTGTCGCCGCTACGCGGCTTTCTGGCCCGGCTGCTCGGCCTCTTGCCGGTGCTGACGATCTCGCAAGAGGGAAAAGCCGTACCGGCGGGGAAGGCCCGGGGCTTCGAGGCCGCGCGAAAGAAGATGTTGTCGCTTCTCTTTGACGTGGCCGACGCCGGCGGAGAGCATGGCCGGCGTTTCGGCGTGGCGCACTGCGACGCGGCGGCTCTGGCAGATCTTCTGGCGCGGGAAATCCGGGAGCATGATCCCGAATCCGACGTCATGATCGTCGAATGCGGTCCGGCGCTCGGCGCTCACGGCGGTCCCGGGGCCGTTGCGGTGGCAGTCCTGCCGTGAGAGGAGTCGAGAGTCGAGGGTCCAGGGTCGAGGGTTAGGAGTCAGGCCTTCTGAACTCTCGACTCTAGACTCCCGACTCTCGACTGCCTTCTTACGCCTTGCGTCGCGCGGCGAGCAGCAGGATGTCCTTTCCCCCGGGGCTTGCGCCCGCCTTCTTCCACTCCGATACGAGCGCGGCGAAGGCCGCTGAGACCGCCTGGCGATGGGCCGCGCGGGCGAATTGCTGGACGCACTTCTCGGGGGGAGTCGGTTTACCCGAGAACTGGATCGAGCCGAGACCGCTCGACACCAGCACGAGCAGATCCCCCTCGGAGGCCTCGCTTTCGGCGGTTAGGACCCCCGCGTTCTCGGCGATGGGGAAGGGCACCGGGCGCGCGTTGCGCAGCAGGTACGGGATCGAAGCCCCCTCGCCCGCGGCCGAGAGAAAAACCTGGTTTCCCTCCCAGCGGGCGGCCGTCACCCCACAGGTGGGCTCAGCCGCGCGGACGATCTCGACGGCCTCTCCGGCCGAAGCCGAGCAAAGGGCTGCCTTCGCGGCGTTTGACGCGCGCAGCAGGGAGCCGAAGGCGATTTCGGGAGGTTCCGGGCTTTCGAGCAAGAGGAGGGCGATGCAGCCAGGGGCCGATTCCACCGCGTAGGCAAGAAGGCTTAGCTCTTGCGAGCGCCACCGCAGCGGCTCCGACTCGAAGCCGGGGGTCTCGGGCCAGATCGAGGGGGCGAGGACTGCCTGCGCGCTCCGCAAGATCTCCGCCGCGCCCTCCCGGCGGGCCCCTTTCATCGCGGCCTCGTGCTGCCGCACGCTCTCGACCGCGATCGCGGAGTGGGTCCCGACCTCCGCCAGGAACTCTTCGTCCTCCTTGGTGAAGGCGCGGTGGCGCTTGTTCAAGAGCTGGACGACGCCCACGATCTCCCCTCTCGGAGTGCGCAGCGGCGCGGCCAGGATCGCGCGTGTCTTGAAACCCGAGGTCGCGTCCGTGCGGGAGTCAAACCGCGAATCCTTGTAGGCATCCGGGATGTTGATGATTTCTCCGGTGCGGGCCACCGTGCCTGCGATGCCGCGCCCGACCTGCAGTCGGATGGGAGCAACGGAGCCCCCTTCCAGAATCTGGCTGACGAGCTCCTCGGTCTGCGGGTCCTTCAGGAAGATCGTCCCGCGCTCGGCATCTGTCTCGGAGGTTGCCGTTCGCAGGATGATCTTCAGGATCTCGGTTGGGTCGAAGGTGGCGGCGAGCGCCTTGTTTGCCTCCAGGATGACCATGAGCTTGACCATCTTGGCGCGTGTGATCGAGACCTCGGCGAGGACGCGATCCAGGACCTGTCCCTCGAAGGCGCCGATGGCGTCGGCGAGTGCGTCCGCGTCCGGGAAACGCGTTTTGGGGTCCTTCGCGATGGCCCGGTCGAGGATCGAGAGCAGTTCCCTCGGCAGATCCGGGCGCAGCGTCTCCGCCTTCGGAGCCGGCTCGGAGATCACCCGGCGGACCAGACGGGCCGTGTCGGGGTCGTCGAACGGAACCTGACCGGTGAACATCTCGTAGAGGAGGACGCCCATCGCGTAGACGTCGCTGCCCACGCTCGGGGCCTCTCCCCGGAGAAGCTCCGGCGCCAGGAACTGCGGCGTGCCGGGGACCGTGTCCTCCTTTTCCCCGCGGTAGAGCGCCGTCTCGACCGCGATCCCGAAATCCATCAGACGTGGCGTGCCATCGAGCGAGACGATGACGTTCTCCGGTTTCAGGTCCCGGTGCAGCACGCCGGTGCGGTGGGCCACGGCGAGCCCCCGGCAGATCCTCTTGGCGATGGCGAGCCCCCGGCCCAGAGGGAGAGTCTTCTCCTCGTCCTCGATCTCCTTCAAGGTTCGTCCCGGCAGAAACTCCATCGACACGAACTCCTCGCCGTCTAGCTCGACCAGGTCGTAAACGCGGCAGACATTCTCGTGAGTCACCTTGCGCGACAGAATGATCTCGCGCCGGAGCGTCTCCCGGCGCTCGGGCGACATGCGGTCCGGCCGGATGCGCTTCAAGGCGATATCGAGCTCGAGCTTCAGATCGCGGGCGCGGTAGACGACTCCCATCCCGCCAAAACCCAGGATCGATTCGATGCGGTATCGCCCTCCGAGCAGCGTGCCGGAGGTCAGGGGCTGGCGGGAGGCGCCGGCCGTCGCGGCGTTGGCCCCGTCGCCCGTGGTGATGTCGCTCTCGCGGGCCACGGTTGCGTGCATTCTATCGGTGCCCGGGGGAGGCGGCCCCGAGCGGCGGTCGGGGCGTTTGGCTTTGACTTTCCGAACACGGCGGGCATAGATTGCGGGTTCCGGGTACTCGAAGGGTCTCGACTTGGGGGAGGGGAGAACCGTGACACAACCTCATCGGGTCCGATTTCCGCGTATCTCCGCTCTGCTGGCCATCCTGGTTTTTCTCGCCGCCACGCCCGCGTACCCTTCCGGCTTCCAGGTCATGACCCAGGACGCTCGGGCGATCGGAATGGGGCTCGCGTTCACGGCCGTGGCCGACGACCCCTCCGCCATCTTTTACAATCCGGCGGGTCTCGGCTTCCAGAAGCACTTCGGGGTCTCTTTCGGCGGCTCCCTGCTCACGCGCACCGAGGGGGACTTCACGGGCGCCGACCCCTACCCGGGGGTGGGCGTCAGCGAACACCTACAAAAGTCGAGTTACTTCCTGCCAACGCTCTACGTCACGGTCCCGCTGACGACCGACATCACCTTCGGGCTCGGAATCTTCGCCCCCTACGGACTAGGCTACCGGTGGGAAAACCCGGACACGTTCACGGGACGCTTCATCTCCCAGTACTCCTACATCCAGACCGCCGACATCAACCCGGTCATCTCCTTCCAGACGACCCCGGCTGTGGCGATCGCGGTGGGCGCCGACTACCGGCTCTCCAAGGTTCAGCTCGAGAGAAACCTCTGCGCGGGCACCTCGCCGGGGTGCTCTGTGCCCTTTCCATCGACCCTTGACATCGCCCACGTCAAGCTGAACAGCGATCTGACGAGCAACCACGCCTGGGGCTGGAACGCCGGCGTGATGATCCGGCCCACGCCCCAGTTCTCGCTCGGTGTGGCTTACCGCAGCCCCATCAAGGTGGACTACAGCGGAGACGCAACCTTTACGCAGATCTTGACGGGAATCCCTCCTTTGGACGCTGGCGTCGCCGCGACACTCCCGCCGGGCACGCAGCAAGTGAACACCTCGATCGATTTCCCGGGCAGCTTGAACATCGGAATGGCCACGACGATTACGCCCGGCTACACGGTCTCCCTTGAGGCGGACTGGACACAGTGGTCGAAGTTCCATTCGCTCGACATCACGTTTCCGGACCTGGTCGGCGCCGACACGACCCGCATTACGAACTGGAAGGACTCATGGGCCTACCGGATCGGCTTCGAGAAGAAGTTCTCGACATGGGCGATCCGCTCCGGCTACTACTATGACAATACGCCGCAGCCCCTGGGAGACGCGGGACCGCTGCTGGCCGATAGCGACCGCGTCGGCTACACGCTCGGTTTCGGTTTCGGCACCGAACGCTGGGGCGTGGACATCTCGGACCTGTATCTGAAGTTCAAGGACCGCGACACAACTGGCAACTCGAACGACGGCTTCCACGGGACCTACAAGGAATCCGCCAACGTCGTCGCCCTCAGCTTCCATTTTGCCTTCTGAAGCGAGTATCCGCGACCGATCAAGGGCCCCGGACATTCCGGGGCCTTCTCGTTTGTGATTTGTGGTCGCGCCCGCAGTCTGTTAGATTTCGCCGTCTTTTTCGGGGGATCGGTTCATGATGATCACGGCGACACAGATCCGCAGCGGCATCCTCATCATCCACAACGGCCAGTTGCACCGGGTGCACGAGGTTGCGCACAAGACTCCAGGCAACCTGCGCGGCTTCGTGCAGGTCAAGATGCGTAATGTCAAGAGCGGAGCCATGAACGAGCATCGCTTCGGCTCCGCCGACCGGGTCGAAAAGGCTTCCCTGGACGAGCGGGAGATGGAGTACCTCTATTCCGACGCGGCCGGGCACCATTTCATGGACAACCAGACCTACGACCAGGTCACCCTCTCCGACGAGGTCATCGGCGAGCAGATGGCCTATCTGCTGCCGAATACGGTCATTCACGTGGATTTTTTCGAGGGCAACCCGGTCGGGATCGAGCTTCCCAACACCGTCACGCTGAAGGTCGTGGAGACACAGCCGGGCCTGAAGGGGGCGACGGCCTCGGCCTCCTACAAGCCGGCGAAGCTCGAGACCGGATTGCAAGTCATGGTCCCGCAGTTCATCGAGGCGGGGACGCGGATCAAGATCGACACGCGGGACAACGCCTATCTCGAACGGGCGTCGTGAGAGAAGAGCCGCTCTACTTTTTTTGAACCCAGAACCGTTCTTCCTTTACCGACTTCTTGTCAAACCCGGCGCCGTAAAGGATTTCTTTCCCCGCCTCGATCATTCCCGGATGACCGCAGAGGTAGGCCGTCGTGTCGGAGGGATCGCATCCGAAGTGGTCGAGGTACTTCACAATGAATTCGTGCACCCGGCCGCGTTCCCCGCCCCACGCGGTGTCCTCTTGGGGCCGGCTGACCGTCGGCACGTAGCGTAACCAGTCAACCTCCTGCTCGACGCCGGCGAGCTCCCTGTCGTAGGCCAGCTCCCAGGAGCGGCTGGCCCCCTCCAAGAGGAAGATCTTGTGACCAGGGGAGGAAATGCCTTGCTTCTCGTCGTGGCGGAGAGTCCGAATGATGCTCACGAACGGGGCCACGCCCGTCACGGTGGCCACCATGAAATGCTTCTTGCGGCCGCTCTTTTCGTCCAAGGTAAAGATTCCTTTCGCCACCTTGCGGACGTAGAGCCGATCGCCCCGCTTCAACTCGTACAGGCGCGGGGTCAACTCCCCCTCCGGGACAAGCTCGATGAAAAACTCCAGCTCGGATTCCCGGGGAGAGGAGACGATCGAGTAGGGCCGCTCGATCATCTTCTGGCCGTTGTGGACGCCGAACGTCGCGAACTGGCCGGGCCGAAAGATCAGGGGTTGCTCGCCCCGCACCCGGATGACCCAGAGGTCAGGCGCGAGGTCTCGCCGTTGGGCGATCTCCGCTTCAAAATATGTTTGAGGATCCAAGAGTCTTTCTCCCTCGATATTATCGCTCCACCCGGGGAGTTCCGGCTGAGCCGCGGCTGCGGAAAAGAGTCCGCGCAGGCTATACTTGGCGACTGACGCCGCCCGATCACGCGCGGGAAGGCCGAGCGTTCCCTTTGGCAGCGGAGGAGGTTTCTCATGGGTAAACTGCGCCCTTGCATCGCGGAAGCCATCGGCACCTTCGCCCTCATCTTCATCGGCATCGGGGCCATCAAGGCCGCCGGAAGCGATCTGTTGGCCGTCGCCCTGGCCCACGGGCTGACGATCGCTGTTTTCGTCTCGGCGACCGGGCATATCTCCGGGGGGCACTTGAACCCCGCCGTGACCCTGGGCGCTCTCGTGGGAGGAAAGATCCGTCCGGTCAACGCTGTGCTCTACTGGATTTCACAACTCGCCGGCGCGTCGCTGGCGGCGTACGTATGCTGTGCCCTCTTCAACCGGGAGGTCGTGGTGGCGGGTACGCCGCAGCTCGGATCCGGCGTGAGCAGTCTCCAGGGCATCGTGATCGAAGCGATCCTGACCTTCTTCCTGGTGTTTGTGGTCTACGGGACGGCGATCGACGCCCGGGGGCCGAAGATCGGGGGCTTGGCGATCGGCTTGACGATTACACTCGACATTCTCTTCGGTGGGCCGCTCACGGGCGCCGCCATGAACCCGGCGCGCGTCTTTGGACCGGCGTTGGTGGCCGGGTTCTGGAGCAACCACGCGGTCTACTGGCTCGGTCCGCTGCTCGGTGGCGCGGCGGCGGGTGGTGCGTACAGGGCGCTTTTCTTGAGGGAAGCGTAGAGCGGCAAGGACCTTGTTCGATCCGGAGGCTCACGACTTCTACGACTCGTCCGCCGTCGAAACCGAGTTTCGCCGTGTGACGGACATCTGCCACACGTGCCGTCGCTGCTACAACCTTTGTCCTTCCTTCGATGTGCTCTTCCGGGCGCTCGACCGCCCGGAGGTGGACGGGGAGGCGGACCGGCTCGACACGAAGGATCTGCGCGCGTTCTCGGACCTTTGCTACGGCTGCAAGCTCTGCATCCCGCATTGCCCCTATACGCCGCCCCACCGCTGGCAAGTCGATGTCCCTCGCCTGGTCTTCCGGGACCGGGCCTCGCGTGTCAAGCACGAAGGCAAGCCCGGGCTTCGCGAGCGCGTCCTCTCCTCTGCGGACGCCGTCGGGCAGATGGGGACGAAGGCCGCGTGGATCCTCAATTCCGTCAACGAGAGTCGGCCCTTGCGGATCCTGCTCGAGAAGACCCTCGGCGTGCACCGCGATCGGCTCCTCCCGACGTTTGCCCCGGAGAGTTTCCAGACCTGGTGGGAACGTCGCGGCGGCGCCGCGGAGCCATCTGGCGCAGCTGCAGCGGCCTCCGACGGGCGGGTGGCTCTGTTTGTGACCTGCTCGCTCAACTTCAACGCGCCCGAGGTCGCACGCGCCGCGGTGGCCGTGCTCGAGCAGAACGGCTGCGAGGTCGTGGTTCCGCCCCAGCGCTGCTGCGGGATGCCCTCCCTGGAGAGCGGAGACATCGAGGGCGCGCGGGAGTGCCGCCTCGCCAACGTGAACGCGCTTTCCCCCGTCGCGCGGGCCGGGTACACGGTCCTCGCCCTCGGGCCGACCTGCGGCTTGATGCTCCGCCAGGAGTATCCGCTGCTTGGCGAAGACGAGGAAGGCCGCCTCGTGTCGGAGGCGACACGCGACATCGGGGAGTACCTGATGCACCGGCACGCCCAGGGAAGGCTCTCGCTCGATTTTCGCAGGAGCCCCGGCCGGGTTCTCTACCAGGTCGCCTGCCATCTGAAGGTTCAGGGCATCGGCTTCCCGTCGCGAGACCTTCTGAAGCTCATTCCCGGAGCCGAGGTGGAGACCGTGGAGAAGTGCACGGGGCACGACGGGACATGGAGCATGAAGAAGGAGTTCTTCCCTCTTTCGCTCCGGGTCGGCGGACCGGTCTTCGAGGACGTGAAGGCCCGCCGTCCCGACACGATCGCCACGGATTGTTCTCTGGCCGCGCTCCAGATCCGCCAGGGCACGGGCCGGACGGCCAAGCACCCGATTCAGATCCTCGCCGAGGCCTATGAGCTGAGTTATTAGTTTTTTGTTGTCAGTTTTCAGTTTTCGTCGTTTGGCGACGGTTATGTCAGATCTGACATATTTCAAGAACTGAGAACTGATAACTGATAACTCTCATGAAGCCCATTTCCCTTGCCGACATCCGCAACCTTCACGAGTACGACCTCGAGCGCCCGAGGCTCCGCCAGCGGGTGATCGCTCCAAAGAGACGCCCGGATGCGGCGCGACCTGGCGCAGGTCTAGCTTCGCAAGACCGAAACTTATAATCCCTTTGTGCCGTCCAGCCAGACCGACGGGTTTCGGCGCGTCCTCCTGCACGGCCGGCCGGTGGGCGAGCTGCTCTCTTTGTTTCCCGAGGAAGGTTTACAGCCTCGTCCGCTCCGCCCGGAGTCCCTGAGGTTTGCCGCCGACGAGGTCGCGGTCCTGCTCTGCGACCCGTCGGTCTCGGATCTGCTCGCGGCCCCGCCTCCGGCCGGTCTGGGGGAGGGCGCGGACCGCGTTGGCGTGTTGTTGCTCGGGAATCCGCCGGCTTCGGCGGACCCCTTCTGGTCCACGCGTCTGTATTTCTCCCTACCCGAGGAGGCCGCGGCGGAGCATCTGGCCCGGGCCGTCAGGTCCCTCTTCCGGATCCTGGAGGAGCGCGTCACCTCCGCTCGCGCCCGCCGCTCGCTTGCGGAACGGACCGAAGAAACCCGCGCGCTCGTGGGCGTGGGGGTGGCCCTGGCCGCCGAAACGGACCGGGACCGTCTGCTCGAGACCATCCTGACACAGGCGCGCGCGCTCACGCAGGCCGATGCCGGCAGCCTCTACCTCGTCGAGTCGGCCGACAGCGGCCAGATCCTGAAATTCGTGCGCGCGCAGAACGACTCGGTGCGCTTCGAGTTCGTCGAGCGGACGTTGCCTCTCGAGGACTCCTCGATCGCCGGTTTCGTCGCCAGGAGCGGGCGGGCGCTCAACCTGGCGGACGTGTCGAAGCTTCCGCCGGCGGCGCCCTACCGTTTTGACTCCGGCTTCGATAAGAAGTACGGCTACCGGTCCCGCTCGATGCTCACGGTCCCGATGAAGACGCCGCAGGGGCGCACGATCGGCGTGTTGCAGCTCTTGAACCGCAAGAAGCGGGTCGTGCCGGACCCGACCGTCACCGCTTTCATCCGTGTCGAGACCGTGCCGTTCGACGATGAGAATGAGGACATCGCGCGTTCCCTCGCCGCGCAGGCCGCGGTGGCCGTCGAGAACCGGCGTCTGACGGAAAGCATCCGCCGGCTCTTCGAGGGGTTCGTCGAGGCGAGCGTCACGGCCATCGAGCAGCGCGACCCGACGACCTCGGGGCACTCGGAGCGTGTGGCGCTTCTCTCCTGCGGTCTGGCGCAGATCGCCGACCGCGCGGACACGGGCCGCTACGCGTCTTTTCGGATCACGCCTGAGCAGCTGCGGGAGCTCCGGTACGCCGCCGTGCTGCACGATTTCGGCAAGGTCGGCGTCCGCGAGTCCGTGCTCGTCAAGGCGCGTAAGCTTTTTCCCTGGGAGCGGGACCTGCTGCGCTCCCGATTCGACCAGGCGATCCTCTCGGCGGCGGCCGAGACCTGGGAGAAGGCGGCGCGAGAAAAGTGGAGCGACCGGCAGGTCTACGAGGCCCTGGCCGCCCGGCAGGGGGAACTCGACCGGGCGTGGCGGTCGATCCTGAGGGCCGACGAGCCGAGCCTGCTGCCGGCGGAGGTCAGCGCGGAGGTCGCGCGTCTTTCCGAGTTCACGTACCGGAACGCCTCGGGGGCGGACGGCCCGCTCGTTCTGTCCGAGGAGATCGCGTTGCTTTCGATCCCGAAGGGGAGCTTGACCCCACGCGAGCGCCGGGAGATCGAGTCCCACGTCACGCAGAGCTTCCGTTTCTTGACCAGGATCCCGTGGACTCCCGATCTCGCTCATGTGCCCGACTGGGCTTATGCGCACCACGAGAAGCTCGATGGGTCCGGCTATCCGCAGCGCTTGAGAGGGGAGGAGATCCTGGCGCCGGTGCGGATCGTGACGATCAGCGACATCTTTGACGCCCTGGCCGCGCGCGACCGGCCCTACAAGAAAGCCGTTTCGAGCGACAAGGCCCTGGACATCCTGCGCGCGGAGGCCGGGCGTGGCTCGATCGACGCCGACCTGCTCGAGCTCTTCATCGACGGGAAGGTTTACATCAACGCCCTCAAGAAGACGTAAAACGTAAAACGTAAAACGTAAAACGAAAAACGTGAGACCAAAAACGTGAGAGGGCTCGTTTAACGCTTTACGTTTAACGTTTTACGATCTGTGATCCACACGAGCGTTCTTGCAGGCAGATCCTTCCTCCAGCGCGACCGCTGCCGGGCGAGCTCCGGCGAGACGACGACCGCGATCACGCGCAGCGGCTCCAGGACCGACCAGTGAACTCCCCGCCTGGCAAGCTCGGCAA
>JBOGJN010000366.1:0-3150 GCA_050745445.1 Thermoanaerobaculia bacterium | reverse complement strand
GGTCGTGTCTCACTTCGCTGGCTAACGGATCGCCGCTAAGCTGCGGCCGCCGATGATCCTACTATGACTCGTGTCGAGCACGGCCGTTCGCGGAGCTGAAGCCCGCGGCCGTCAGCTTCAGCGACTTGTTGGGCGGCAGCACGCGGACCCGAGGATCTGACATGTCGGTTACCTGTCGGCGGCGCGTTCACGCGTGCCTCAACTGGGCTTGCGGCCGACGGCTTGACCAAACGGAAGTGCCCAGATCGACCCCGGTACCTTCGCAAGGTCCCGGCACCGTGCGGCTCCTTGGGCCAGCTTCTCCGCCGTGCTCCAGCCCTCGCTGACGCCAAGGCTTGTCAGGTCCCCCTCGAGCACGCCGGCAACTACAGAGAAATACTCGGCGCGCTCCTCGGGCCGCTCAGGCTGCTCGAAGCCCAGGGTGAAGAACACATCACTGAACCCCGACGAGTGGAGCAGCGTTCCCAGCTCCCGCCCAACGTCGGGATTGCCTCCGGAGCGCTGCGCGCCGAGGCGGACCATGCGCCCAATCTCCCGAACGAGGGGATCATCGGGCCAAATCATGATGGAGCCGTTGATAGCGTCGCGAAGCGCGACCAGCCCCCCCGGCCGGAGGACTCGCTTGATCTCGGCCAGCGCCTTCTCGGGATCGGAGACGTGAAAGAGAACCGTCTGGGAGAACACCACGTCGAAGCTGTCGTCTGCGAAGGGCAGATCGAAGATGCTTCCTTGCCGGAATGCGACGTTCTTCACGCCCAGTTCGCGAGCGAGCGCGCGGGCCCCGTCGAGTTGCTCCGCGCCGAGGTCGATCCCGACGGTCTCCCCGTCCGGTGCCCACTGGGCGAGGCCGACCGTGATCGAGCCCGGACCGCAGCCACAGTCGAGGATCCGGCTCGCCGAGCGGATGTGGTGACGGAAGAAGGCACACGAGCGCTCTGCGGTGCGAAATCGCATACACGCGAGCGCACCTTCCTTGTGCCCAACGGTGTAGCTGCCCTCAGTCGCCATCTCGTCCCCCCGTTCGGTGCCTGGCTGCCGGTAGAGTCGAGACGTGGCGCGGTGGTTTAGGTGAAGCCTAGCCGTGGACCGACCCTTTCGGTTGCCGGTGCCTCAATAGCCTCGCCCTGCTCCGTCTCCACGTCCCGCTCATCGAACCCGACGTGCGGTTTTCCCGCATCGGGCTCTCCGACGGGTTTCACGCCAAGGCCCACGGAAGCCTGCCACGATGCGGCGACTCCAGCCAGTGGAGGCCCACCTCGTGGGCGATCCACTCGGCGGGAAAGCGCCGGGTCCCTCGCGAAGGAACCTTGTGACGACGTCGCAGGAAATGCCGCGTGCGCTCGAGCACGTACTGCGCGCTCCGGCGGAATGCCCGCCGGGAGCTCCCGTAGGCGAAGTAGCTCGACCAGCCCCGCAGGACCGTCCCGAGCTCACCCGCCACTTCCGGCCACGGCCGGTGGTTGCCCGGATGGAGAATTCCGCGGATCCGCTGCTGCAGCGCCCGCTGACTGCGCCGCGACGGCTGCGCGGACAGGTACGGCCGGCCGGTCCGCCAATAGCGCTCCGGTCCGAACGCGTAGCCGAGAAAGTCGAACGGCTCGCGCCATGCGTTGCGAGTACACGTCTTCGTCTCGTTCAGGGCCAGGCCCAGGCGTTCCATCACCTCCCGCGTCCACTCCAGCGCCTCCGCCGCATGACCGCGACTGAGGATCACGAAGTCGTCCGCGTAGGCGACGACGCGCGCCCGGAAGACCTCCCCCTTGCGCTGACTCTCCCAATGGCGCAGGAAGCGGTTCAGGTAGAGATTCGCCAGCAAGGGCCCGATCACCGACCCCTGGGGAATCCCCCGCCAGCTCCGCCTCCCTCCCGCCCTCCGCCGCGTTCCCTTCTCATCGATCTCCTCCACAGGCGCCTTCCACCACGAGCGAATCAGCTTCAGCATCCCCTTGTCGACGACCCGGCGGGCTACCGACTTCATCAACGCATCGTGCGGAATCGTGTCGAAGTAGCTCGACAGGTCCGCATCCACGACGTCCGTGTACCCCTCGCACAGCGACCGGTGGACCTCCTCGACCGCCTGGCGCGCACTGCGCCGGGGCCGGTAGCCGTACATCGGCGGCCGAAAGTCGGCCTCGAAGATCGGCTCCAGCACCAGCTTCGCTGCCGTCTGCACCACCCGGTCCCGAATCGTCGGAATCCCGAGCGGTCGCACCCCTCCATCCGACTTCGCGATCCGCACCCGGCGAACCGGGTCCGGACGGTACGCCCTCGAATGCAGCTCCTCCTGCAGCCCGGCCAGCCACCTCCCCACCCCCTCCGACTCGATCCCCGAGAACGTCACCCCGTCCACCCCCGCCGCTCCGCCTCGCGAGCGGCACAGGCGGTACGCGTGGCTCAGGATGTCCTCCCGGTAGACCTTGTCGTAGAGCGCGTAGAAGCGGTACGCCGGCTCCTCCTTCGCCTTGACGTAGAGCTTCCTCTGGAGCCTTCGGATCTTCTCGGGAGTTGCCAGACTCACGTCAATCTCCCCGCCCTCGCTCCTTCGGAAGCACCCCGAAGTGAGGCCCCTTCCCTCCACCGGCATTGCCCGGCTTCCACGGTACCTCTGGGCCTCTCCGACTCCCGCCCGAGCCGCCGCCCCACAGGCGGCGTCGAGGGTCGCTACCCCTCGCTCGAACGGGTCTCCCACGTTGCGCAAGAAACCTTCCCGACATGCCGCTCCCCCTACCCCGGTGGGCCGCGGAGGTGCTCGCGTCGATTGCTTCCCTCCGCGCGTCGGCCTTCCCCGCGTTAGGGCCGGGTCGGCACCCACGACTGCCTTTTCGAGGCCTGCTCGGGATTCACTCGCGTTGCGGCCTGCCGAGTTGCGAGCCCACCCACGGTGGACACCTGTCCCCAGGGCTTCGACGCACCGGTTACCCGAATGCGCCGCCTGGGTAGCTACCGAGGCGAATCGACAACTCCTCGGATGGATCCCTCCTCCACTGGTTCCTTACACCTTCTCGTGGCACACCCTAACGGACGGGCGCTGAGCTGCCGACAACAGCGCTGACCGGCACCGTGGAGGCAACCCCGCCCGCCGCCAGAATGCTACCACGCCCCGATTGGGCATAGCTGTTGGCGGTCAGCTCCAGCGCCTTGTTGGGCGGC
>JBOGJN010000365.1:0-6235 GCA_050745445.1 Thermoanaerobaculia bacterium | reverse complement strand
GTCGCGCTCGGTCCTACTGCCGCGCAAGCGCGGAGATGGCGATCAGAGAGCGCAGGAGCTCCGGCAGCAGCCGCACGTCGAGCTGTGTCGAGCGATCCGAGAGCGCGGCCTCCGGGTTGTCGTGGACTTCCAGGAAGAAGCCGTCCACGCAGCCCGTGGCCGCGGCCGCCCGTGCCAGCACCGGCGCGTACTGCTTTAAGCCCCCCGTCTCCTTGCCTCCGCCCGGCAGCTGCAGCGAGTGCGTGACGTCGTAGACGATGGGAAACTCGAGCGCCCGCATGATCGGGAAGGAGCGCATGTCCACGACCAGATTGTGGTAGCCGAAGGAGATTCCCCTTTCACACAGGAGGATCTTCTCGTTTCCCGCCGCGCGGCACTTCTCGACGACGTTTCCCATGTCGTCGGGAGCCAGGAATTGCCCCTTCTTGATCTGGATCGGTTTGCCGGTCTTCGCTGCCGCCACCAGCAGATCGGTCTGCCGCGACAGGAAGGCGGGAATCTGGAGCACGTCCAGAACGCGGGCGGCCTCTTGCGCCTGCGACGGCTCGTGGATGTCGGAGAGCAGCGGCAGACCCGTCTTCGCCTTCACTTCGGCCAGGATGTCGAGGCCCTCCTTCAAGCCAGGGCCACGGAAGGAATCCTTGGAGGATCGGTTGGCCTTATCGAAGGAGGATTTGAAGACGATGCGCGCTCCCGTCTCCTCGCCGATCGACTTCAACCGCGCCGCCATCGCGAGCGAGTGCTGCCGGGACTCGATGACGCACGGCCCCGCGAAGAAAACCAGCGGCTGCCCGCCGCCGATGGAAGTGCCGGGGGCGATGGAGACTGTTCTTACGGAAGTCATTGGCTCATGAGGACGTAGGACGAAGGTGGTAGGTGGTAGGGGGCGAACCTACGTCCTACGTCCTACCTCCTACGTCCTCCTTCGGCACCAGCGAGTCCTCCAGTTCCTGCTGCTTTGCGGCGCGGTGTGCCCGGGCCGCACGGATGAAATCGCGGAATAACGGATGGCAGGCGAAGGGCTTTGACTTTAGCTCGGGATGGAACTGGCAGCCGAGGAACCAGGGGTGGTCGTCGTGCAGCTCGATGATCTCGACAAACTTGTGGTCTGGCGACATGCCAGTGAAGGACATTCCCGCCTCCCGCAGGACGGGCAGATACTCCTGGTTAACCTCGTATCGGTGGCGGTGCCGCTCGGAGATCAGGCTCTCGCCGTACGCCCGTGAGGCAAAGGAGCCGGGAGAGAGCTCGCACGGGTACTTTCCGAGGCGCATGGTGCCTCCGAGCGCCTCAACGCCGATCAAGTCGCGCAGCTTGAAAATCACCCTGTGTTTCGGGTTCTCCTCGAACTCCGTGGAGTCGGCGCCCTCGAGTCCCGCCGCGTGGCGGGCATACTCGATCACCGCGGTCTGAAGGCCCAGGCAGATCCCGAAGTAGGGGACCTTCTTTTCGCGCGCGTACTGGATGGCTTTCATCATCCCCTCGACGCCCCGCCGCCCGAAGCCTCCCGGCACGAGGATGGCGTCGGCGCGCACGAGAACATCCGGATACTGGTCGTTCTCGAGCGTCTCGGCGTCCACGTAGTGGAGCTGGACCCGGACGCTGTTGGCGATCCCGCCGTGGGCCAGAGCCTCGTTCAAGGACTTGTAGGAGTCGCCGTAATCCACGTACTTGCCGACCACCGCGATGTCCACGTCGCCGGAGGGGTTTTTGATGCGATTGACCAGGCTCTCCCACTTGGTCACATCCCGGTCGTAGTGCGGCAAGTTCAGAAGGTCGAGCAGGATCTCGTCCAATCCCTCGGCCGCGAAACGCAGCGGGACCTCGTAGATCGAAGGAACGTCCCGGGCGTTGATGACGGCCTCGACCGGGACATTGCAAAAGAGAGCGATCTTCTTCTTCACCTCCGCTGGGAGCACGCGATCGGTGCGGCAGAGCAGCACGTCGGGCTGGATCCCGATCGAGAGCAGCTCCTTGACCGAGTGCTGCGTGGGTTTGGTCTTCAACTCCTCGGAGGCCCGGATGTACGGAACCAGAGTCAAGTGGACATTGACCGCGTTGCCGCGGCCGGCTTCCTGCCGTAGCTGGCGGATGGCCTCCAGGAACGGGAGCGACTCGATGTCGCCCACCGTGCCCCCGATCTCCACGAGCAAAATATCGGCCTCGGGTCCGACTCTGCGCACGGCCTCCTTGATCTCGTCGGTGATGTGAGGGATGACCTGCACGGTCTTGCCGAGATAGTCGCCCCTGCGCTCGCGCTCGATGACGTTCAAGTAGATCCGGCCCGCCGTTGTGTTGTTCAGCTTCGAGGACGTCATCGAGGTGAAGCGCTCGTAATGGCCCAGATCGAGGTCGGTCTCGGCGCCGTCGTCGGTGACATAGACCTCGCCATGCTGGAAGGGAGACATGGTGCCGGGATCCACGTTGATGTACGGGTCGAACTTGGCCAGCGCGACGTTGAATCCCCGCGCCTCCAGAAGCGCTCCGATCGACGAGGCGGCGATGCCCTTGCCGAGCGAAGAAACGACTCCGCCGGTGATGAAGACGTACTTGCCACTCATGACACGGTCTCCTTTCGCACTCCCGTTCTCGTTTCTATCATCTTCTCCACCCGCGCCAGGTCCTCGGGTGTGTCCACGCCGATCGAATCCGTGGCGGCGTCGCCGACCCAGATCGCGTAGCCCGACTCGAGCCAGCGCAACTGCTCGAGCGACTCCTTCTGCTCGAGAGGGGAGGGGGGAAGCGCCGCGATCTCCTGCAGAATTGCCGCGCGGTAGACGTAGAGACCCAGGTGCTTTCGGTAAACGGCGGCGCCCTGCCGCGGGTACGGGATCGCCGCCCGCGAGAAATAGAGAGCCCGGCCGTCACGCGCCACGGCGATCTTGACGACGTTGGGGTCGGCGGCCTCGTCGGGGGCAAGTGCGGTCGCGAGTGTGGCGATCTGGCGGCCCGGCGAGGAGAGCAGCGTTGCAATCGCGGAGTCGATGTTCTCGGAGGACATCAAAGGCTCATCTCCCTGGATGTTGACATAGATGTCCGCGGGGACGGACCGCGCCGCTTCCGCGAGCCGATCCGTTCCGCTCGCAGCCTGCGCCGAGGTCAGGATCGCCTCTCCGCCTGCCGCCCGCACGACCCGCGCGATTCGCTCGTCGTCGGTTGCGACGAGGACCCGGTCGAGGCGCCGCGCCCCGCGAGCCGCCTCCAGAACATGGACCACCATGGGTCTTCCGGCCAGTCGCGCGAGAGGTTTGGCGGGAAACCGGACGGAGGCGTAACGGGCGGGAATCAACCCGACGATCATCATGACGTCGGGAAGAAGAGTGTATCCTGCGCTGCGTCTTGAGTCAAGAAAGCGAAGTTTCGCCGGACGCGCACGTGCCCTGGCTCGCCCGTCCGGCTCCCGCGCTTCTCTTTGCGCTTTGTGTCACCATCGTGGCAAGCGCGGCCATGCTCGCCGTCGTCCGCGCCTGTCGGGACCGGGCGCTTCTCGCGACGGGAGAGGCGCGCTGGATCTGGTGCACGCGGGATATTTGGCGGCCGTCGCCTGTGCGCTTCTATGCGACGCGGGAGTTCGTTCTGCAGGAGGTTCCCCGGACGGCCATGGCGAGGATCTTCGTGGACCGCCGGTGGCGGCTCTTCATCAATGGCGTCCCGTTGGCAGCGGGAGAGCAGCGCCCCGGGGATCGGCTCGAAGTTCGGGACGTGACGTCGTCGCTGACGCGCGGGGCAAACCGCGTCGCGATCGAAGCCGAGAGCCCGTCCGGCGTGGGTGGGATCCTGTTCTCGCTGGACCTGGGCGGGGGTAGAAAGCCCGTGGTCTCCGACGCGAGCTGGGGCGCGGCGTCTTCCGAGGGAGCCATCGTTGCCGGCGGAGGGACGCCGGCGCTGGAATGGGGGCGCCCGCCGATGTATCCGTGGGGTTATCCGCGCGCTCCCGCGGCCCCAGGGAGGCGATGACCGATCCCCCCGGGGCGTCTAGGACTCGGCAAGCCGCAGGACCGGAGGAGTTTCGGCTACCGCCCGGGCGTTGACCAGTTGGTCCAGGGCGGCGCGTGCGCAAGCGCAATAGGGGTTGGAGGAATCGTAGCCCGCGAGCGCGATGACCTTGCGGTAGGCCGCCACCGCGCTGTCCAAGTCGTGCAGTCCCCGGTCGTGGATCTGAGCGACGAGCAGTCGCGCCGGCAGATGCCGCGGCTCCAGCTCCAGCGCCTTGCCGCAGAAAATCAACGCGACATCGTAGCGTTCCTCGGTCGCCGCCAGGCAGGCCCTGCGGTAATAGAGGTGGGTCTCCTCGGTCAGATTGTCGCGTCCGGGAAAAAGAGAGGAAAGCTGGCGGAGGGTTTGGGCGAGGCTGCTGCGGGCGGTAATGCGATCCGGCATTTCTTCGACCTCAGTATAAGTGGTTTTCGCAGCTCTGCAAGAAAAATTTAGGATTTTCTATCTGTTTTCCTTCTTTTGTAAGGCGCATGTCTCCCGAAGATATTTAAGATATGGCACTATTTCTACTAACTAAATATAGTCAACGACTTAATGCGCCTAATTAAATTCGAAGAAGCAACCAGTCTTCGCTGAGAGCTGAAAGCTGAAAGCTGACAGCTAAGAGCTTCAGCTCACCCGATCAATCACAGACCCGGTTGCCAGCAGCAACCCCTCTTTGGCTTCCGAGTCCGGGAAGGAGGTCAGCGCCACGCGCGCCGCGGCGGCATAGTCACGTGCGAGGGCGCGCGTCTCTTCGATGCCGGCCGTCCGTTCGACCAGTCTCAGGATTTCCCCGGGCTCGACGCTCCTGAAGTCTCGCTCGCGGGCCACCGTCGCGACCGACTCCCGCTCGGCGGCCGAGGCTTTCGGCAGGGCCAGAAGCAATGGCATGGTGAGCTTGCCCTCGCGCAGGTCGTTCAAGACGGGCTTGCCGACTGCCTCCTCGCTGCCGGTGTAGTCGAGCAGATCGTCGATGAGCTGAAAGGCGACTCCCAGGCATCTTCCGTACTCGGCCAGCCGCTCGGCCGCGAAGAGATCTCCCCGCGGCGCAAAGTGGGCGGGCAGCCGGCAGGCCGCCGAAAAGAGGTCCGCCGTCTTGCGCCGGATGATCTCCAGCGCCTCCTCCCGCGTCAACGAGATGCTGCCCGTCTTCTCGATCGCGATGATCTCTCCCTCGATCATGGAGAGAGTCGTGTCGGAGAGGACTTTCAAGATCGTGAGGTCTCCCTCGTCCAGCGCGATCCCCATGGACTTTGTGTAGAGATAGTCCCCGAAGAGCACGGTCAGGTCGTTACCCCAGCGGGCGTTGGCGGAGGTCTTGCCCCGCCGCAACTTCGCCTCATCGATGATGTCGTCGTGGACGAGGGTTGCCGTATGGATGAACTCGACGACCGTCGCGTAGCGCACGTCCTTGTCCCCTTCCTCATAGCCGAGCAGGCGGGCCGAGAGCAGCAGCAGGGCGGGCCGGATGCGCTTGCCGCCTCCTGACGCGAGGTAGCTTCCGATCCGGTCGATCGTCGGGATGGGGGAGCGAAAGTGCAGAAGGAGTTCCTCCTCGACGCGGTCCAGTTTCTCCGCGATCAGATCGTAGGCGCGGGTCAGGCGGGGATCCCCGGATCGGTGAGGCAGCGTCATGGTGCTATCGTCTCATCGGTCCCTGGCTTCAACGGTAGTTGGTGAACTGCAGGGGCAGACCGAAGTCCTCCGTCTTCAAGAGCGCGATGACCGCCTGAAGGTCGTCCTTGTTGCGGCCGCTCACCCGAACCTGGTCGGACTGAATTGAGGCCTGGACCCTCCATTTGCCGTCCTTGATCGCTTTCACGATCGCTTTGGCCTTCTCCGACGGGATCCCCTGCTGAACCTGGGTGCGCTGCCGCACGGCGCCGCCCGCGGCGTCCTCGATCGCCCCGAAATCCAGGGCCTTGACCGCGACACCCCGTTTCACAAGCCTCGACTCCAGGATGTCCACGACCGACTTGAGCTTGTGTGCATCGTCCGAGGTGAGCGTCAGCGCGAGCTCTTTTTCGTCCCACTCGATCCGGGAGACGCTGCCCCGGAAATCAAAACGCGTTGCCATCTCTTTGGAGGCTTGAGCCACGGCGTTGGAAACCTCCTGCAGGTTGACCCGGCTCACGACGTCGAAGGAGAATTCCTGAGCCATTGGAGCGGCATTCTAGACGAGAGTGGCCCACCTTCCTGTCATCCTGAGGGCCGCAGGCCCGAAGGATCTCGCGGGTCTTGAGGGGTAGATCCTTCG
>JBOGJN010000364.1:0-3054 GCA_050745445.1 Thermoanaerobaculia bacterium | reverse complement strand
GTCCTGATTACGCCGGACGGGAAATCTTACGTTTACTCCTATCGCCGGATGCTCGACGAGCTGTTTCTCGTGACGGGGCTAAAGTGAGGCCATGAGCCTCTCTGCCGGCGCTCGGCTCGGGCCTTTACGATCCGCCTTCGCTGCTCGCCGTCGCGACGAAGCGCTTTGGCGAAGTCGGAAGGCTTCGGCGGACTTCGGATCTTCGGGGACGGATCGGCGCCGGGGGGATGGGTCCGCAAGTTTCGAAATTCGAAATTCGAAATTCGAAATTGGAGTGACATGGCGATCACGCCAGGCAGCCGTCTGGGACCCTACGAAGTTCTCTCGCCTTTGGGGGCTGGGGGGATGGGAGAGGTGTACAGAGCCAAAGACACGCGCCTCGGGCGCGAGGTGGCGGTCAAGGTGCTGCCGGCCGAGGCCGCTGCCGACTCCGGGCGGCGCCAGCGCTTCGAGCAGGAAGCGCGGTCGGCCTCTGCCCTCAATCACCCCAACATCATCACGATCTACGACATCGGCACGGCCGACAGGACGACCTACATCGCCATGGAGCTCGTCGAGGGTAAGACGCTACGCGAGCTCATCGCGTCGGCCGAGCCTCTGCCCACGAAAAAGCTCCTCGACATAGCCGTTCAGATCGCCGAGGGACTCGCCAAGGCCCACGCGGCCGGCCTCGTCCATCGCGACCTGAAGCCCGAGAACCTGATGGTCTCCAAAGACGGCTACGTCAAGATCCTGGACTTCGGTCTGGCGAAGCTGACCGAGCCCGTCTCGCAGGATGTTTCGGCGCTTCCGACCGCCATGGCCTCTCCGACCGAGCCGGGAACGGTCATGGGCACGGCCGGCTACATGTCGCCCGAGCAGGCCGGCGGCCAGCCGGTCGACTTTCGCTCCGACCAGTTCACGCTCGGCGCGATCCTGTACGAGATGGCGACGGGTCAGCGCGCCTTCCAGCGGAAGACCGGCGCCGAGACGCTGGTGGCGATCATCCGCGAGGAGCCAGAGCCGCTCGGGCTCCTTGCCCCGAAGGCCCCCGCGCCCGTGCGCTGGATCGTCGAGCGCTGCCTCGCCAAGGATCCGGAGGAGCGGTACGCCTCCACCAAGGATCTCGCGCGGGATTTGCGCAGCGTGCGTGATCACCTCTCCGAAACTTCCGTTTCGGGGGGCCTCGAGGTCGCCGGGCCGGCGAAGGCGCGCCGCCGCGGCTGGCTCCTGCCCGCCACGCTCGCCTTCGTCGCGGGGGCCGGTATCGCGCTTTTCGCCGCGAGAAGCTCCGGGGTCTTCGAGCCGGCCCCGCCGCAGTTCCAGAGGCTCACCTACCGCCGCGGCGCGATCGTCACGGCGCGCTTTGGTCCCGATGGGAACACGGTCGTGTACGGCGCGGCCTGGGACGGGAACCCGACAGAGATCTTCACGACCCGGCCGGAGAGCCCGGAGTCGAAGTCGCTCGGCCTTCCGCCGGCCAACGTTCTCTCCGTGTCCCGAGGGGGCGAGCTGGCGATCTCGCTGGGCTGGCATTTCGTAATCGGGTGGGAGTCCACCGGTCTGCTCGCGCGCGTCCCCGTGAGTGGCGGCGCGCCCCGGGAGATGCTCGAAAACGTCGAGGACGCTGACTGGTCCCCCGACGGCAAGGAGCTGGCCGTGATCCACCGAGCCGGGGATCGGGTGCGGCTCGAGTACCCGATCGGCACCGTGCTCCTCGAAGCGACCGGCTGGCTCAGCAATCCGCGCGTTTCGCCCGACGGTCGGTTCGTCGCCTTCTGGGATCACCCCGAGCGGGGAGACAACGCTGGCCGGCTCGTCTTTTTCGACATGGTCCGGCACTCGCGGGTCGAAGGACCCCGGGTGGGCGGGACCTCGGGATTTGCGTGGTCGCCACGAGGCACCGTCGTGATGGGGGGCGGAGGGGCCCTTCAAAGAGTCTCCACTGCGGGAAAGGCGCGTCCCTCGATCGCGCTCGCGGGCGGGTTCATCCCGGAGGACATTGCCCCTGATGGAAGGTTGCTCGCGAAGCGGGCGAACTACAGACGCGAGATCGTCGGCGTCGTGGCGGGCGAGTCGCGCGAACGCAACCTGACCTGGCTCGACTGGTCCTTCCCCGATGACATTTCGAACGACGGCCGGACGCTGCTCTTCGATGAGCAAAGCCGCGGCCGGCAAAACTACCTCTGTTACGTACGAAAAACTGACGGCTCACCGGCCGTTTTGCTCGCACAGGCGAAGGGGTTCTCGCTTTCGCCCGACGGTCGTTGGGCTCTCACGGAACGCCTCGACTCGCAGCAACTCACTCTGGTGCCGACCGGAGCCGGCAGCCCCAGGGCAATTCCGAAATCCGGCCTCGTCTACCAGTGGGCCCATTTCTTTCCCGACGGAAAACGGCTTCTCCTCTGGGCGAGCGAGCCCGGCCACGGTAGCCGCCTTTTCGTTCAGGAAATCGACGGAGGTAAGCCGCGGCCCATCACACCGGAAGGGTTTGGCCTCTCTTTCGGCGGGCGACCGATTAGCCCGGACGGCCGGATGGTCGCGGCAACCGGGCCGGATCGCAAGATCTTCCTGTGTCCTGTCGAGGGTGGGCAGCCGCGGCCGCTTCCGACCGCGAGCGCGGACGAGATGGTCTCTGGGTGGACGGTGGATAGCCGCTCGCTCTATATCGGTCGGATCGCGATGCCGGCGCGCGTGGAGATCTGCGACGTCGCCACGGGGGCACGCCGGCCTTGGAAAGAGATCATCCCGCCCGATCCTGCGGGCGTCCTCGGGGTCGGGCCGGTCCTGATTACGCCGGACGGGAAATCTTACGTTTACTCCTATCGCCGGATGCTCGACGAGCTGTTTCTCGTGACGGGGCTAAAGTGAGGCCATGACCCTCTCTGCCGGCGCCCGCCTCGGTCCGTACGATCCGCCTTCGCTGCTCGCCGGCGCGACGAAGCGCTTTGGCGAAGTCGGAAGGCTTCGACGGACTTCGGATCCGGAAGAGGTTGCATGACTCTCTCCCCCGGCGCTCGGATCGGGCCTTACGAGATCCTGTCTCCGCTAGGAGCGGGAGGGATGGGTCTTGGG
>JBOGJN010000363.1:0-4812 GCA_050745445.1 Thermoanaerobaculia bacterium | reverse complement strand
CTCGAACTCCTCGAGCACGATCTCACCGGCCGCATTGATCGGCGCGACGCGAAGATGGGCGCCCTTCTCCTCGCAGAGCATCTGCCACGGGACGATGTTCGAATGGTGCTCGAGGTGGGAGATCAAGACCTCGTCCCCCGGGCCGACGCGCTCCCGCCCATAAGTCTGCGCGACCAGGTTGATGGCCTCCGTCGTGCCCCGGACGAAGACGATCTCCCGGGACTCGGCCGCGTTGACGAAACGTTGCGCCTTCTCCCGGGCCTGTTCGTAGGCGTCGGTTGCCTCGACGGAAAGCAGATGAACGCCGCGGTGGATGTTCGCGTAGGAGCGGGAGTACATCTGACTCTCGGCGTCCATCACGGCCTGCGGCTTCTGTGTCGTCGCGGCGTTGTCGAGATAGACGAGCGGCTTTCCGTGCACCTTCCGGGAAAGGATCGGGAAGTCCCGCCGGATGGCCGCAATCGGGAAGTCCGCAAGCGGCGTTTGCCGGGAGGCGCGGCTTGCTTCGGCGGCCGTGCTCATCGAGCCTCCCGGAAGACTTCCGCCGCGCCCGGCAGGCGCAGCCCGAGCAACCCCTCGATCGAATCCCGGATCGGTTGGAGCCGGATGCGGCCGACCACATCGGCGGCGAAGGCGTAGGTCAAAAGGGCCCGCGCCTCCTCCTCTCCGATGCCGCGCGAGCGCAGATAAAAGATCGCGTCCGCATCGAGCTGACCGATCGTCGAGCCGTGCTTGCATTTGACGTCGTCGGCCAGGATCTCGAGAGCCGGCGTCGAGTTGACCAGGGCCTCGCGCGAGAGCAGCAGGTTCTTGTTTGTCTGCATCGCGTCGGTCTTCTGGGCGTCCGGGCGGACGAGGATCTTGCCGTGGAAAACGCCTCGCGACTTTCCGTCCAGAATCCCCTTGTAGAGCTCACGGCTCACGCAGTGGGGTTTCGCGTGGTCGATCGTCGTGTGGTTGTCCAGGTGCTGTGTGCCGGTCCCGACGAAGAGACCGTTTAACGTGCACTCGCTCCCTTCGGCGTCGAGCGAGACGTCGAGATCGGTTCGGGCGATGCGCCCCCCGAGGGCGACATTGTGCGACGTGAAACGCGAGGCGCGCTGCTGCCGCACGGCGATTGTCTGGACGTGGAAGGCCGCCGTGTCCTCCCGCTGCACCTTGTAGTGTTCGAGGACGGCGCCGTCGCCGACGACGATCTCCGTCACGGCATTCGTGAAATACGGCTGTCCACCCTCACCCGCGTACGTCTCGACGACCGTTGCCTGGCTCGCTTCGCCGGCAACGATGAGAACGCGGCGGTGCGCGATTCTCGGCTCGCCGTCCCCGGCGAGGGCGTATCGAAGTTCGATCGGCTCTTCGACGACGATGCCACGGCCGATCTCCACGAACACGCCGTTCTCGACGAAGGCGGTGTTCAGGGCCGCAAACGGGTTCCGGTCGAGTCCCGCGATTGCCGAAAGATGCGGTTGAACCGTCTCGGGCTCCCTCGCGAGGATTTCCTTGAGGCTCACCACGCGAACGCCCCGGGGCAGGCGCCCGTGCCGACGCTCCGCTTGCCCGTTCTTCTCGAGCGACCAGGGCACGCGCGCAATCGGTCCCACGCCCGTGGAACGCCACGCCTCGAGCTTCGGCGTCGGAAAGCCCACCTGGACGAAGCGATCGAAGGCGCGGCGACGCAGCTGCCCGAGCCACGCGGCCGCGCGGCCGTGCTCCGCCTCGAACTCCTCGAAGCCGGGGGTGAAGACCTTCTCTTGAGCGAGCGCTTCCATCAGCGGACCGCCGTGGCCTCGGCCGCCTTTGCCGTCGGCGGTTCCTTCTCGAGCCACGTGTAGCCTTTCTCTTCGAGCTCCAGAGCCAGCTCCTTGCCGCCGGAGCGCACGATCCGGCCTTCCACCAGAACGTGGAGGAAATCGGGGACGATGTAATTCAAGAGCCGCTGATAGTGCGTCACGACGATCATCGAGCGTTCGGGCGCGCGCAGTTTGTTGACGCCCGAGGCGACGATCCGCAGAGCGTCGATGTCGAGCCCGGAGTCGGTCTCATCCAGAATGGCCAGTGTCGGGTTTAAGACCGCCATCTGGAAAATCTCGTTACGCTTCTTCTCGCCGCCCGAGAACCCCTCGTTGACCGGTCGCTTCGTCAACTCTTCGTCGATCTCGACCCACTTTGCCTTCTCTGCGACGAGCTTCAAGAAATCCATCGCGTCCAGCTCCGGCTCTCCCCGGTGCTTTCGAACCGCGTTCAAAGCGTTCTTCAAGAAATAGACGTTCGAAACGCCCGGGATCTCGACCGGGTACTGGAAAGCGAGGAAGATGCCTTCGCGCGCGCGGTCCTCCGGCTTCATCGCGAGCAGATCCCGCCCCTTGTAGAGGACGCTCCCCTGGGTGACCTCGTAGCCTGGCCGGCCGGCCAGCACGTGGGCGAGCGTGGACTTGCCCGAGCCGTTGGGACCCATGATCGCGTGGACCTCGCCGGCGCGGACGCTGAGGCTGACACCTTTCAAGATCTCATTGCCGCCGACGGAGGCGTGGAGGTTTTTGATTTCGAGCATTTCTCCTCAGCTATCAGCCATCAGCTATCACCTGCCAGCCGGGCCCGCCGCTTCCTCGCTGAAAGCTGAGAGCTGACAGCTCAATTACCCGACGGAACCTTCCAGGCTGACTCCCAGTAACTTCTGGGCTTCCACGGCGAACTCCATGGGCAGCTCCTTGAAGACCTGCTTGCAGAAGCCGTTGACGATCATCGACACGGCGTCTTCGGCCGAAATACCCCTTTGCTGGAAGTAGAAGATCTGGTCCTCGCCGATCTTGGAGGTGGAGGCCTCGTGCTCCATCTGGGCCGTCGAGTTGTTGACCTCGATGTAGGGAAACGTATGCGCGCCGCATTTGTCGCCGATGAGCAACGAATCGCATTGCGAGTAGTTGCGCGCCGCGTCCGCCTTGCCGAGGATCTTGACCATCCCGCGGTACGTGTTCTGGCCGTGTCCCGCGGAGATTCCCTTCGAGATGATCGTGGACTTCGTGTTCTTTCCGATGTGGATCATCTTGGTGCCTGTGTCCGCCTGCTGGTAGTTGTTGGTCACGGCCACGGAGTAGAACTCGCCCACCGAGTTGTCCCCCTGCAGGATGCAGCTCGGGTACTTCCAGGTGATCGCGGAGCCCGTCTCGACCTGCGTCCAGGAGATCTTGGAGTTCTTCCCGAGACACTTGCCGCGCTTGGTGACAAAGTTGTAGATGCCCCCCTTGCCGTTCTTGTCGCCCGGATACCAGTTCTGGACCGTCGAGTACTTGATCTCGGCGTTGTCCAAGGCCACGAGCTCGACGACCGCGGCATGCAGCTGGTTCTCGTCGCGGATCGGAGCCGTGCATCCTTCGAGATAAGAGACGTGGGAACCTTCCTCCGCGATGATCAGCGTGCGTTCAAATTGCCCGGTATTGGCGGAGTTGATGCGGAAGTAGGTCGAAAGCTCCATCGGGCAGCGCACGCCTTTCGGGATGAAGCAGAAGGAGCCATCCGAGAAAACGGCGGAGTTCAACGTCGCAAAGAAGTTGTCGGTGTAGGGAACGACGGAGCCCAGATACCTCTTCACCAGGTCCGGATGACTCTGAACCGCCTCGGAGAAGGAGCAGAAGATGACCCCAACCTCCGCCAACTTCGCGCGGAACGTCGTCGCGACCGAGACGGAGTCGAAAACCGCGTCCACGGCCACGCCGGCGAGCTTCTCCCGTTCCCGCAGCGGGATCCCCAACTTCTCGTAGGTCTCGAGCAGCTTCGGGTCCACCTCATCCAGGCTCTTGGGTGCGTCCTTGTTCGTCTTGGGCGCCGCGTAGTAGACGATCGCCTGGTAGTCAATGGGCGGGTAGTGAACGTTGTGCCAGGTCGGTTCCTTCATCGTGAGCCAGTGCCGGTAGGCCTTGAGCCTCCAATCGAGCATCCACTCCGGCTCCCGTTTCTTGGCGGAGATGACCCGGATGATGTCCTCGTTCAAGCCGGGCGGAACGGTTTCCGACTCGATGTCCGTCACGAAGCCGGCCTTGTACTCACGGTTTGTGAGTTCAAGCAACGAGGCGTTGGTCTCGGGGTTCATGACCTCTCCTCCCGTGCGCGCTTCGAAGTCACGGCAACAGCATATTGAATCTATACTTAAAAGTCAATATTCAGTAGAGTCGTAACTGACTGGAGATAAAAGAGATCTAGCCGCCAAAAGAGAACCCCCGCGCGAGGGGGCGTCCGATAACAGGGATCGATCAAGCGCCTATTCGGGCTTGTGATCCTCCCTACTTATTCTCGTCTTTCGGCTTCGGCTTCTCTTTTTCTTTCGGCTTTTCCTTTTCCTGCTTATTTTGGTCGTGCTTCTTACCAGGCTGCGAGGCGCGGGCGTGCTCCGCAGGCGGCTTCTCGGCCGGCGGGCGCTGGACCTGGCGTTCCGGTCGGGCTTCTCTTACCAGGCCAGCTTGCGGGCGTTCTGCCGGCTTGCTCTCTCGCGCGGACGGACGCTCGGCCTGGCGTTCCGGGCGGATTTCTCTTGCCGGGGCGGCTTGCGGACGTTCCGCCGGCTTGCTCTCTCGCCCCGATGGCGCCGCCTGGCGCTCGGGCTGACGCCCTTGTTGCGGCGCGGGCCTTTCGCGCTCGCGCGCCGGTCGTTCGACTTGCTTCTCCCGCCGGTCTTCGCTCTTGGGCTGCCCGCGGGCAGGCTGCTCGCGTACCAAGCCCGCTTCGCGTCGAGGCCCTTTGGCGGCGGGGGCCGGCCGCCCCGAGGAAGTGACCGTGCTTGAGGCGACGGGGTTGGCGGAGGTGGCCATGGTCCGGCCG
>JBOGJN010000362.1:0-1865 GCA_050745445.1 Thermoanaerobaculia bacterium | reverse complement strand
CCTCTACGACGTGCGCGTCTTCGCCAGGAGCCCCTCGGGGCTGCGAGATCTCATGGTCCGAACTCCGTCGGGTGCGCTCGTGCCGCTGACGACCGTGGCGGCAGTGTCCACCGGGGCCCCGGAGGCCGAGATCAATCGCGAGAATCTGAAAACCTATCTCGGCGTCACCGGGCGTCTCTCCGGCCGCGATCTGGGCGGCGTCGTCGGAGAGATCCGATCGCTTCTAAACCGCCAGCCTCCGCTTCCGGCGGGAATGTCGGTTCGTTATGGCGGCGTGTACGAGCAGCAGCAGTCTTCCTTTCGGGAGCTCCTTCTCGTGCTTCTGGGAGGACTCCTGCTCGTCTCGGTCGTCCTGCTCTTCGAGTTCGGAGACTGGCGCGCCCCGGTGTTGACCTCCCTGATCGCCCTCTCGGCTCTGGCTGGAGTCTTTTCGGCGCTCCTCTTGACGGGCATGACCCTGAACATCTCCAGCTTCGTGGGCGCGATCATGATGGTCGGCATCGTCGGCGAGAACGCGATCTTTGTCATCCACGAGGCGCGCAGACAGCTACGCCGAGGCGCCTCGGTCGAGCAAGCCTGGGTGTTCGCGGCGACGCGGCGTCTGCGCCCCGTCGCCATGACGATCCTCGCCTCGGCGTTCGCGCTAGGTCCGTTGGCGGTGGCTCTGGGAGAGGGATCGCAGCTCCAGCAGCCCCTGGCGATCGCCGTCATCGGAGGCTTTCTGTTGTCGGGTCCGCTCGTGCTTCTGATTCTTCCAACACTCTACGGACTTCTGGATCCCAAGGGCCGGTTGGCCGGTACAAGGCAGGCCTAAGGCTAAGCCTTTTCGGGACTTATCCCGTCAAGGGCAAACGTCTGCACAGGCTTGAGAGTAGTTAAAGAGTACAGCCTGGCAGGCGAACCGTCCGGACGGGGGAAACCCCAGCCAACTCCCGCGTTCGGCTCCCCTGTCGGCGGCTTCGACTATAGGATAACGCGCATGCGTCCCCCGACACGAGGCTGCGGCAGGCTCGCGGCCGTCGCCGTTGTCGCTTTGGCTGCCTGTTCGGCCACGGCAGCTGCGACGGATGCGTTCGTCTCGCCCGCGACCGGCGGTCGGCTTGCGCCCGGCTCGAGTCTCGTCGTTGCCTGGACCCTTGATTCATCCACGGTCCAGGGCATGGACGAGATGGAGCTCATCCTCTCGCTCGACGACGGCGCGAGCTTCCCGGTCCGCGTGACGGGTCGCATCGAGCCCGAGGCCCGCTCAGCGCTTTGGCGCGTCCCCGCGTTGCCCTCGGAACACGCGCGTATTGCCTTGCGCTCCGGGCGCGGAGAGCAGGCCGGTACCGAGCGCCTGCTTCTCATCAGCGAGCCTTTTACCATCGCGTCTTCCCGGACTCTTTTTCTCGAAGAGCTCTATACCGTTGGCGACGAGTGGCGTACCCGCGAAGCCCTCGAGGGAGCGCCCGTGCGAACGCCGCCTCGCGACCTCGGCTCCGCAGATTGCCGCGAGAACCTCCGGCTGCACGTCGTCGACGCGGCAACTCTGCAGACCGGGCCTGCCGTCACCACGGTCGCCAACCGTCAATCCACGAGCCCGCGCCCAAGCCAGCCTTCCCGTGGGCGAATCGTCGCCCGCATTGCGGCGTGTCTTCGTCCGGCCGCCCCGCTCCGCCTTTAGACCAGCCTTCCTTTCTGCCTGTTTCGACCTCGAGTCGAAACTTCTCGCAAGAGGAAGGAAGTGCCGTCATGCAGCTCATTTCTGCCCGCAAGGGGGCGGGCTCTCTGGAAAGAATTTCCCTCGTCATCGTCTTGCTGCTGGCCTCCTTGCACGTCGGCGCCCAGCAAGACCAGACCACGACTCCTCCGCCGCAGCCCACGCC
>JBOGJN010000361.1:0-5126 GCA_050745445.1 Thermoanaerobaculia bacterium | reverse complement strand
ACCTAGTGCTGCTGGCCTGGGGCGTGGCGGCCGCGTGGCGGTCGGGGGGCGAGGCGAAGCGGCTCGCGGTCGTCTGCTCCGCGCTGATCGTGTACTTCTGGGGGATGAGCTTCATCGGCCTCTCGATCGTCAGGTACATGGTCCCGGCGATCGGACTCGGGTTCGCGCTCCTTCCGGCGATCCGAGGGGGCCGAGCGCCGGATCGTTTCCCCAACCCAGCGGGGGCGGGCGCGTGACGTCGCCGGGAGAGTTCCCCTTTGTCTCGGTCGTGATGCCCATCCGGAACGAGAGACCCTACATCTCCAGGAGTCTTAACGCCGCGCTGGCGCAGGACTATCCCGCCGATCGTATGGAGGTCATCGTGGCGGACGGCCAATCGACCGACGGCACGAGGGAATTCGTCCGGTCCTTGCAGTCGGCCCATCCAAATCTGAAGCTCCTCGACAACGCCGGCCGGATCGCGCCGACAGGTCTGAACGCGGCCGTCGCCGTGTCGAAGGGGGAGATCCTCGTCCGGGTCGATGGGCACTGTGAAATCAGTCGCGACTATGTGCGGGGCTGTGTCCGACTCTTGAGAGAGCATGGCGTGGAGGCAGTGGGCGGGCCGCTCGACACGATCGGGGAAACCCCTCTCTCGCGTGTCATCGCGGTTGCCACGAGCTCCCGCTTCGGGGTTGGCGGCTCCGCCTTTCGAACCGTCCGAAACCAGACCGTGCTGACCGACACCGTGGCGTTCCCGGCCTACACGCGCGAGGCGATCGAGCGGGCGGGGCCCTTCGATGAGGAGCTGCTGCGCAACCAGGACGACGAGTACAACTACCGGCTGCGCGAGTTGGGCGGAAGGGTCCTGCTCTCAGAGGAAATACCGGTCCGGTACTGGAGCCGCGGCTCGCTGCGGTCTCTCTGGAGGCAGTACTTTCAGTACGGCTTCTTCAAGGTGCGGGTCTTCCAGAAGCACCCCCGGCAGATGAGGGCGCGCCAGTTCGTACCGCCTCTCTTCGTGGGTAGCCTGATTGTCGCGATCAGCTGGGCGCCGTTTTCCGCAGCGGGTGCCTGGACACTCCTGGGCGTGGCCGTCGCCTATGCCGTGGCGAACCTGGCTTCCTCGGTCGAGGAGTCCCGGCGTCTGGAGTCAAGGACCCGGCCCGTTCTTCCGCTCGCCTTCGCGATTCTTCACTTCGCTTACGGCCTAGGATTCTGGGTCGGGCTCGCGCGGTTCTGGAACCGATGGCAATGGCGTGGCCGACGGCGGAGTGGGCGAAAGGCGCCGAAGGAAGGAGTCGGGGCCGCGTGAGCCTTCCCGGCAAGGTCGATCTTGTGGCCACGGAACGGCGGCGGATCCTCGAGGAGTACCGGCGCCGCGAACGGAGTCTGGATCCGAATCTGTACGCCCCCTGGCAGCCGGGGGAGGAATTCTTGCGGGCGGGACGGCGGCGTCGGGCGGCCTCCATGCTCAAGCGGGCCGGAGTTTTTCCGAGAGCGGGAGATCCCTGCCTGGAGGTCGGTTACGGTTCACTCGGATGGCTCGGAGATCTGCTTTGCTGGGGCCTGAAGGAGACCGATCTGCACGGAATCGAACTCGATCCGGCGCGGGCCGCGCGGGCAAGGGAAACGCTGCCGGCCGCGGATCTGCGGGTCGGGGACGCCACGGCCCTTCCCTGGGAGAGCGACACGTTCCAGTTGGTCGTAGTCTCCACGGTCTTCAGCTCGATCCTGGATTCGCGGGTCCGGCGCGCCCTGGCGCAGGAGATCCTCCGCGTGCTTGCGGCGGGTGGAGCGCTTCTCTTTTACGACTTTGCCGTCAACAACCCGAGAAACCGTGAAGTGCGAAGGGTTGGCCGGGCCGAGGTCCGGGAGCTGTGGAAGGGGCTCGAGGGGCAAGTTCGGACGGCCACGCTCGCCCCGCCTCTCGCCCGTTGGTTGGCTCCGCGCAGCTTCCTGGCGGCCACGCTTCTGGAGGCCATTCCGTTTCTCCGAACGCATCTGATTGCAGTGCTAATGAAAAGAGGCTAAGCGGGATGGATGTCCCGTTCTTTCGGCCGGACATCGGCGAAGCTGAGATCGACGAGGTCGTGGTGACGCTGCGCTCGGGGTGGCTGACGACCGGGCCCCGAGTCAAGCGGTTCGAGCAGGAGTTCGCCGCGGCTGTCGGAGCCCCACACGCAGTGGCTGTCAACTCCTGCACGGCGGCACTGCACCTGGCCGTGGAGGCGCTTGGTTTGAAGGCCGGGCAGGCTGTTCTCGTGCCGACGATGACGTTCGCCGCGACGGTGGAGATCGTGCTCTACATAGGCGGAATTCCCCTGCTGGTGGACTGCGATCCGGTCACGGGCAACATGGACCTGGAAGACGCAGCGCGGAAACTGGAGGTGCTTCGCGCCGGCAAACTCCCGCCCCAAATACCAGGTGGCGCGCCGGTTGTGGGGATGATTCCCGTGCATGTGGGCGGAATGATGATGGGCGTGAGTGCCGTTCGGGCTTTTGCGGAGAAGAACGGTCTTTGGGTCGTCGAGGATGCCGCGCATGCCTTCCCGGCGGCCTGGCGGCCGAGGGCGGGAGCTGCCTGGCAGCGCTGTGGTGAAGGCACTGCTGCGATCACCTGTTTCTCCTTCTATGCGAACAAAACGATCACAACCGGCGAAGGCGGGATGGCCGTCACCGGCGATGCGGCTCTTGCCGAGCGGATGCGCTTGATGTCACTGCACGGGCTCTCGCAGGACGCCTGGGGGCGTTACGCGGGAGGGACGAGTTGGGATTACAGGATCCTGGCCCCGGGCTTCAAATACAACCTCACCGATATCGCGGCGGCCATCGGGATTCACCAGCTCGCGCGCGCCGAGGAGATGCGGCAAAGACGGGAAGCAGTCGCTCGCAGATACCTGGAGAGCCTGGCCCAGGTCGAAGAGATCGACCTGCCGCCGGAGGATCCGAACCGGATCCAGTCCTGGCACCTTTTCCCCGTTCGGTTGAGATTGGAGCGGCTTTCGATCGATCGAAATGCCTTTATAGACGCGCTGCGAGGAGCCGGTGTCGGATGTTCTGTGCACTGGCGCCCGCTGCACCTCCACCCCTACTACCAGCAGACGTTCGGCTGGCGGCCCGAGGATCTGCCGGTGGCGACCGGCCTCTGGCAACGTTTGGTGAGCCTTCCGATCTTTCCCCGTATGCACGAAGACGAAGTGGCCTTCGTCGTGCGTACGATCGAGAGGCTTTGCGCTTCGAGCCGCAGCCGCGGGGCCCGGCGGATGGAGGCCGGCTGATGGCAACCGCGGGGCCCGGCGCCACCGCGGTCAGCGTGTACCGCCAACGATCCGGGCTTCCTCGAGCCGTGGAGGCCCCACTGGCTTTCATAGGCCTGCTCCTGTCGCTTCCGCTTCTGGCGGTGGGGGGCGCGCTCGTCCTGCTGACTTCCCCCGGAGGAGCGTTATTTCGTCAGGAGCGCGTGGGCCGCGGAGCTAAGACCTTTTTCCTCTGTAAGTTACGCACGATGCGCTCCTCGGCCGACGGGTCCGACGTGACCGCGAGCGACGATGCCCGCATCACACGGGTGGGAAGGTTTCTGCGCCGGACAAAGCTCGACGAGCTCCCGCAGCTCTGGAATGTGCTTCGCGGAGAGATGTCACTGGTGGGGCCTCGGCCCGAGGTCCCGCGATACGTGGATGTCGGCAACCCGCTCTGGAAAGAGGTCCTCAGGGTGCGGCCGGGCATGACCGATCCGGTCTCTTTGAGCCTTCGAGACGAAGAAGCACTGCTGGCCCGGATCCCGGGCGATCGGGAGCGCTACTACCGCGAGGAGTTACAGCCCCAAAAGCTGCTAGGGTACGGCCAGTACCTCCAGGCACGGAGCATCTGGACCGATATCCAGGTGCTCTGGAGAACCGGGCTCGAGCTCACGATCCGTTGGGGATGGAAACGCGGTCAACCACCACCGGCTGTTGTCCGAAAGCCGACATCCAGGAGCACCAGCACCTAAACAGGTGCCCATTGGCGTCACTAGAGTGCCTTTTTTTGGCCAATTAGTGCCCACAGGTTTCCCTCGAGCGGTCTGCAGATATCTAGCAGCACTCGAGCGCTCGGCAAACAAGGCTCCAGATCTCGCCGCCAGGTCGTAGCTCCCGTCTCCAGAGCGATAAGACGTGCCATGACTGAGGGAACTGAAACGGTTTCTTGGGTCTCGCATGGTTCTTGCTGAAGCGATATCGTTCCGTATCCACTCTTAAAAGGCACGGTGTGCGGGCGTTGGGGAAGGTTGAATGAACTTGGGACTGTCTTACCTTAAGACACGGTCGGTCTTCAGGACGCGTTCCGCAGGGAAGCGGTGGAAAACTGCCGTTCCACGTCTTGTCCAGTTTGCCCTGGACCTGACAGCTCTGACGGCGTCCTTCTTTCTCGCCTATCTGCTGCGGTTTGACTTTCGGATCCCGGACAGAGAGCTCTCGGCGGCCTTCCACCAGCTGCCGTTCGTCGTCGGAATTCAGTTCGGGGTGCTCGGGCTCGCCGGCGTCTACAGGCTCATCTGGCGTTACGTCGGAATGGCGGAGTTGAAGCTCTTCGTATATGCGACCGCCGGTGCTGCCGTGCCGCTCTTCGCCATGCGCCTTTCTCTGCCCGAAACCTTGCAGCAGTGGAAGATACCTCTTTCTGTGATCGTGATCGACAGCGTCCTGGCGTTCGGAGCAGTGTTAGGCCTGCGGGCGCTGCGTCGCCTCCAGTATGAGTATAGGGAGAGGCGCCGCAGGCCCTCGAACGGCAATGGCAAGCTTTTCGCCACGCTCCTGGTCGGCGCCGGCAAGGCGGGCGTTCTCGCCGCCCGGGAGATCCTGGGACGTGGGGACATGGACCTGGATCTACTAGGGTTTGTAGACGACGACCCGGCAAAGCATGGAGCCTCAGTCCACGGCGTCCGGGTGCTGGGCACGACGCAGGATCTTCCGCGGCTCGTCAAGGAGATGGGAATCCAGCAGGTCGTGATCACGATCGCTCGGATCACGCGCATGGATATCCTGCGGATCATCGATATCTGCCACAAGATTCCGGTCAAGCTGCGGATCATTCCGGGCCTGTACGAGATCCTCCAGGGGAAGGTCCACGTCACGCGGATCCGGAATGTGCAGATCGGGGACCTT
>JBOGJN010000360.1:0-1492 GCA_050745445.1 Thermoanaerobaculia bacterium | reverse complement strand
CCTGGTGGGCTCGCAGAGCTACCGCGACCAGTGGCTCGAGGAGGGCCTGGCGGAGTTCTCCGCGGCTCTGGTCCTCCAGGCGGCCGGCGGTGCGAAGAAATTCAACGACTTCTGGGAGAAGGCGCGGAAATGGATCGTCGCCAAACCGATCGGAGCATCCATCGCCAACGATGAGGCCGGCCCGATCACGCAGGGTTACCGTCTTTCCACGAGCAAGAATCTACGGGCCTACCAGGCCATGACGTACTCCAAAGGAGCCTACGTGATGCACATGCTCCGGACGCTCATGCGCGACCCGGCAAACCCGAAACCGGACGAGAAGTTCATCGCGATGATGCACGACTTCGTCGCGAGCTACGCCGGCAAGAACCCCTCCACCCGGGACTTCCAGACCGTCGTCGAGCGGCACATGACGCCGGCGATGAACGCCGCCGGAGACGGGAAGATGGACTGGTTCTTCAAGCAGTGGGTCTACGGAACCGAGATCCCCCGCTACCGGCAGAAGCTCGACATCTCCAAACAAGGGGCGGGCCAGTACCGGATCACCGGAAACGTCTCGCAGGAGGGGGTCTCGAACGACTTCCGCGCCCAGGCCTATGTCTACGCGGAGTTTTCCAAAGGGGAGATCGGGCGCCTAGGAGTGCTCTCCCTCGTCGGCAACGCGACCACACCGCTCGACGTGACGCTCCGCCTCCCGAAAGAGCCCAAGCACCTGCTCTTGAACGCCTACCACGACGTCCTCTCCCGCGACTGAGCTGGAACAAATCGCCCGGAAAGCGTCGCCGCTCCCGGGCACGCAGACGCGACGGCTCCTTCTTCCTCGCTCCGACCGTCTTGAAAGGGCGCACGGCGCTTCGTGTCTGCATCGTCAACTTCCGGACGCGGGAGGAGGACTTGACGCTTCTTCTGGGCGAGACCGCGCGGCTGGGCCGGGAGATTCTCGGGGCGCAAGCGGGGTCGCGGGACCGCTGACGTGCGCCCGAGTGTATGCTGCGAGCAGACCCGATTTCCCCAGAGGGCCGGTCATGACAAAACGGCTGTCCCGAAGTTTTCCTCTCTCTGCCGTCGCCGCGTGTCTCTTCGCGGCCTTCCCGGCCCGCGCCGCGGAGCCGCGCGCCGTTTACGAAGCCCTGCGCGCCGCGCGGCCACAGGGCAAGGCCGTTGCCGTCCGGGATCTGACGCTCACACGCGACGTCTTCGTCTTCCGGTTTGCTTCGGGGACGTTCCAGTTTCTCTCGCCGGTGGAGGGGCGGACGAGCGGCGCAGTCTTCGTCGGCGAAGGAAGCTTCGAGCTGCACCCCGCGAGCGGCAACGAGCGGCGACACCTCGCCTTCGTAACAGGCGAGAAGACACTCGAGACGCTGTCGGAGCCCTTCCAGAACCTGGTTTTGCTCTTTACCGACGGGACAGCCGCCGAGATCGAGGGGCACAGTACACCGGCGGCAACCCCCCTGGTCCGCGCCGTTGATATCTACGAGACCTTCTTCAAGGC
>JBOGJN010000359.1:0-1032 GCA_050745445.1 Thermoanaerobaculia bacterium | reverse complement strand
GGCGTGTAGAGTAGAGGTCATGGCTTCGCGGCCCGACCTCACCGAAAGCTTCCGCGCCATGGAGGCGCTCGTCGAGGCGCAGCCGGAAGGAGTTCAAGCCGAGATCGCGCGAGGCGTTTACATGATGTCGCCGAGGCCGAGCGTGAAGCACGGACATACACAGATTCGGCTCGCCTCTCTGCTCGATGAGCAGCTCGGGCGGCGTGAGCCACCCGAGGTCTCGGACTGGTTTTTCCTGGTTGAGCCGGAGATCCGTTCCGAGGCTGCGCTTTCCCGTCTGATCCCCGACGTTGCCGGCTGGCGTCGTTCCACCGGCGGTTGGCCGAATCCGGAGGAGAATCCCATCGCACTCGCTCCCGAGTGGGTGGCCGAGGTTCTCTCGCCGAACACAGAGGATTTCGATCGCGGCCCGAAGAAGGACGCCTATGGATGGATGGGTGTCGGCTGGCTCTGGCTCATAGATGTCGAGCGCCGAAGGATCGAGACATTCGCCAACCAGCGGGGCAGGATGGTCGCAGGCCCGACGCTGTCATCAGCCGACTCTCTTGGAATCGAGCCATTTTCGAGCTTCGCCGTGTCCGCCGACGCGATCTTCTTGCGTTAAGCGCCCGCGGACAACGCGGCGGTCGGCGCGACACGGCCGCCCTCGACACTGTTGGCGATGGAGTGTCGGGCGTCGTTCTCGGCTTCCCGTGCTGGTGATGACGACGTCTTCGCCGCCTTGGTCAGGCCCCCCTGCGGAGCTCCTCCTGCAGGCGCTCGGCGAGAAGCTGCTTGAGCAGAGATTGATAAGGGATGTCGCGCTTGTTGGCCTGTGGGATAAGCTGGATTCAATTTCGAAGCGGAGCCTTCATGAAGAACCGTGCAGCGGTCCTGTTGGGCCTGGCGTTCCTCCTGACCGCCGGCTGTTTCGTGACGGCGACGATAATCGTTCGAGGCCCCATTAAATACGTGCCGGCGAACATGGGAGCTCTCTTCCTCCCGGGTGGCGAAACCGTCCGGCTCGTCGTCAAGGACGAGCGGGCGGAGGAC
>JBOGJN010000358.1:0-2676 GCA_050745445.1 Thermoanaerobaculia bacterium | reverse complement strand
ATCGGGATCGGCCATCTCCGGCCTACCTCTTCGAGGCCAGGGCCTGACGAAAGGCGGGCAGACGGTCCTTGAACTGCTTGACGCGCTCGGCCGCCCAGGGGACGCGCGCGATCGTTTTCTCGACGTTGGCGAGCAGCCTCGGGCCGTACTCCTGCCGCAGTCTCGGAATGAAGTCCTCGAGCCTCGACCACACGAGCAGCATCTCCGCGCTCGATTCGAGGAGGAGCTCCGCGTCCAGCACGCCGTGCGAGGCAAACGAGGCCGCCATGTCCCAGTAGGAGGTGACCATGCGCCAGGACAGGTTGTCCGGGTTCGCCGGCGAAAGCACGGTCTGGACATCCTCGAAGGACTGCGGGAAAAACTTCGTGCGGTACCAGTCGCGCGCCGCCCGGAGTTTCTCATCCCGCCGCAGTTCGTATAGCTTCAGGACCAGCCGCGCGTCGTGGTATGTGGGCACACTCTTCTCTGCCATCGAAACTCCTTTCCCGGCGCCTGCGCTCCCGAATTCTGTCATCCTTGGAAGCAGGCGTGGAACAGCTTCTGCCGAGAACCCCGATCATCGGTCCGGGCGCCTCCTCGGCGCCGTGAACCGGCTCCTTCGAATGACCGTCTCTCTGCTCGGCCTGCTCCTCTTCTGCGCGCTTGCCGGCCTCGTGCTGGTTGCCGGGGTGGAAGACCGCTTCATCTACTTCCCGCAGAAGACGCTCGAGGCAACCCCGAAGGCCTATGGCCTCGAGGCCGAGACGCTGTGGCTCGATTCCGGCGGCGCCCTTCTCAACGGCTGGTGGATCCGGGGCTCCGGCCGCCGCGTCCTTCTCTTTTTCCACGGCAACGCCGGCAACATCGGCCACCGGCTGGAACGCGCGGGGCTGTTTGCCCGGGAGCTCGGCATGGACATCGTTCTGGTGGACTACCGCGGATACGGTGAGAGCTCGGGCAAACCGAGCGAGACGGGCCTCTACGCGGACGGCGAAGCGATCTATCGGTGCGCGACGGACCGCGGGTTCCGGCGGGAGCAGATCGTCCTCTTCGGCGAGTCCCTGGGCTCCGCCGTGGCCCTGGAAACCGCGCTGCGGCATCCGTGCGCGGCCGTCATCCTCGAGACTCCCTTCCTCTCGATTCCGGCGATGGCAAAGACGATCTACCCCTTCCTCCCGAGCTTTGTGATTCGCACGCGTTTCGACAACGAGAGAAAAATTGCTTTGCTCTCGATCCCCAAGCTAATCATCGCCGCCGAAAGAGACGAGATCGTGCCGCGGAAGCACGCGCTGCGGCTCTTCGAGCTCGCCCGCCCGCCTAAACAGCTCTACGTCATTCCCGGCGCCGCGCACAACGACACGTACGTTGCCGGCGGAAGGCAGTATCTGGACACGCTGCAATCGTTCCTCAACACCCAGGCCCCGCCGCCATAGCCTTGCCCCGAGAACTCACAATTCACAATTCACACTTCGGACTCTCGCTTGCCCTCCCGGAACAAGCGCGCATAGTCTTTTGCGAACTGCCGGAAGCTCCGCGGCTCGCGCCGCGTGACCTCGCTGATCGCTCCCGAAACCGCCGCGCCATAGCCCTCCCGATAGGACCGGAAGAGCACGAGCATGTCGTCCGCGAGCCACGGCAGCAGGCCGCCGTCGAGCATCTCCTCCCGGGCCTGCTCGGGACTGACATCCTTGTAGATCACCCGACTGCCGACGGCCTGCGAGATCTCCTGCGCCATCGTCTCGAAGGAGATCGCCTCGGGTCCGGTCAGGTCGTAGATTTTCTGCGCGTGCCCGGGCAGCGTGAGGGCACAGACGGCGACGGCCGCGATGTCGCGCGTGTCCACGACGGAAACCCTGCCGTTGCCCATGGGCAGGTGAAAGGCCCCGGTCTCGGCAATCGAGGGCGCGAAAGCCAGCATCCCCTGCATAAAGAGGTTTGGACGCAATAGCGTGAAGGGGATCCTGGAGGCGCCGAGCTGCTTCTCCGTTGCCCAGTGCCAGCGCCCGATCTGTGTCGAGGCGTCCGGACCGCCGCCCACGGAGATCTTGACGATGAGCTGAACTCCCGCGCGCTTTGCCGCGTCGATCGCGTTGCCCTGCATCTCCACCTGCAAGGGATCAGCGGGCGACAGGAGAAAGACGCGATCCACGCCCCTCAAGGCGGCGTCGAGCGTGCGCGGCTTGCGAAGATCACCGACGACCAGGTCGATTCCGGGAAGAGCCAGGAAGACGGCCTTCTGCCGATCCCGCACCAGCGCCCGCGCGGGAACGCCCGCGCCCGAGAGCTGCCGCACGACCTCTCTGCCGATCTTGCCCGTGGCTCCCGTCACGAGTATCACGTCTGCCTCCTTCCCGCGGGAATCCGAGCCCCGCGTTTGGACGCGACTCCCCGGCGGCCCCAGCCAATCCAGCATAGATTATTCCGATGAGCGCGGAAGAGACCACTGGCGGGTTTGACGCTTCGGTCTCGAAGCGGCCCGCGAATTCCGTCTCGGGGAACAAACCTGAGTCGCCGTCCGCGCCGACTCCTCTGTCTCGTTTCCGAAGAGGCCTTCTGCCTGCCGTCCTCTTTCTTGTGGCCACCACCCGGGCGGCAGCGTCTGCCTCAGACGAGCCAGCCCGCGGCGTGGTGCTCGAGAAAATCTCTTGCGAGGAGGACGGACAGCAGAGCTACGCTCTGTATCTTCCCTCCCGGTAC
>JBOGJN010000357.1:0-1774 GCA_050745445.1 Thermoanaerobaculia bacterium | reverse complement strand
GTCGTGATCTTCGTGACCGACATCAAGCGGCGCGAAGAGGTGTGGAAGGCGCGCCGCGAGGCCTTCACCGGCAACTTCCCCGTCTCGACGCTCGTCGAGGTGCGGGCGCTTGCGGCGCCGGAGTTTCTGGTCGAAGTGGAGGCGATCGGCGTGCTGGGGGCTGGACAACGGTAGACCACCCCTCACCCGGCCCTCTCCCCTGAGGGGAGAGGGATGCGTGTGTCCCCCGATGGGGGAGAGGGAAATAGGGATAGAGGTCTACCTAGCGCGGAGCTTTCTCGCGGCCTCCGCGCGCATCTGCTGCATGGCGCGCGTCTCCTGGTCGGAGTAGCGCTCGTCCTTCCAGGGGTCGGCGTGCATGTGGTAGCCGTTGACCTCCCAGAAGCCGGGCGGGTTGACGTCGAGGAACTCGAAGCCGCGGAGCCACTTGGCGCTCTTCCAGAAGTAGAGCTTGGGCACCACGAGCCGCAGCGGGCCGCCGTGGTCGGGCTCGAGCTCCTTGCCGTCGTGCGTGAGCGCCAGCACGACGTCGTCGTCCACGAGGTCCTCGAGCGGCAGGTTGGTCGTGTAGTCGGGATCGGCGTGGATCATCACGAACTTCGCCTCGGGCTTGAGGCGCACGCGCTTCATGATCTCGCGGATGTGGACGCCCTCGAAGCGGTTGTCGAGACGCGACCAGCGGGTGACGCAGTGGATGTCGCAGTGAATCTCCGTGCGCGGGAGCGCGAGGAATTCCTCCCACGTCCACGAGACTTCTTCTTCCACCAGCCCGAAGCAGCGAAAGGTCCAGGTCTTCGGGTTGAACCTGGGCGTCAGCCCATAGGTCAGCACCGGCCACTTGGTGGTCAGCGACTGTCCCGGGGGCGTCCGCTTCGCCAGATCTTCTGAATTCGCGCTCATGCGCCTAGCATCCCACAGCTACCCCGCGAAGCGGTAGCCCTGGCCGTGGACGGTCAGGATATGGGCGGGACGCTCGGGGTCCTCCTCGAACTTCTGCCTGAGCCGCAGGATGTGGGTGTCCACGGTCCGCGTCGTGGGAAACTGCTCGTAGCCCCACACTTCGTCGAGCAGCCTGTCGCGCGTGATGACCTCGTCGCGGTGCTCGACCAGGTAGCGCAGGAGGTCGAACTCCTTGCGAGTGAGGCGCACTTCCTTGCTCGCGCGGAAGGCCTGCCGGCCTCGGAGCCGGATCCGCACGTCCCCGAACGCGAACTCCTCGAACTTCTGCCTGGGGCCGGGACGCCGCAACACCGCCCGAATCCTGGCCATGAGCTCGCGGAGACCGAAAGGCTTGGTGACGTAATCGTCGGCGCCCAGCTCGAGCCCCTGGACCCTGTCGGTCTCCTCGCCCCTGGCCGTCAGCATGATGACCGGGATGTCGAGGCCCTTGGCGCGGAGCTCGCGGCAGACGTCCCAGCCGCTCATGTCCGGCATCATGATGTCGAGGAGAACGAGGTCCGGCGCCTCGGACAAGGCGAGCGCGAGCCCGCGCCGGCCGTCGGTGGCCGACAGCGTCTGGTAGCCCTCGAAGCGCAGGTTGTCCTCGAGCCCCCGGACCATCTCGGGCTCGTCGTCCACGATCAGGATCCGCGGCAATCTCGTTTCCCCTCACCCTGCCCTCTCCCCAGAGGGGAGAGGGAGAAATGGTCGCCCTCTCGCCAAAGGGGAGAGGGGGTCATGGGGCCACACGCAGGTACAGGGTGAAGCGGCTGCCCTCGCCGGGGCGGCTCTCGACGCTCACGCGCCCGCCGTGAGCCTCCGCGATGTGCTTGAC
>JBOGJN010000356.1:0-5708 GCA_050745445.1 Thermoanaerobaculia bacterium | reverse complement strand
CGCTTCCCGCCCTCTACATGTTGAAGCTCGATCCCAACCCTTTCCAGACGATCTTCCTTTGTCTGGCGGGGGGATGCCTCGGCGTCCTCTTCTTGATCCCGCTGCGGCGCTACTTCGTGCGGGAGATGCATGGCAAGTTCCCGTATCCCGAGGCCACGGCCATCACGGAAGTCCTGGTGACAGGCGAAAAGGGAGGCTCGCAGGCGAAGCTGCTTCTCCAGGCGACCGCGATCGCCGGCGTCTATGACTTCTTCGTCACGACCTTTCATGTCTGGAAGGAGTTCGTGGACTTCCGGTTTCTGCCGTTCGTCAACGGCCTGGCCGAGAAGGCGAAGATGGCCTTTAACTTCGACGCGATCGCGTTCATCCTGGGTCTGGGCTACGTGATAGGTCTGCGCGCCTCGATGCTGCTCTGCGCGGGGGGCGTTCTCTCCAACTTCGTGCTGGTTCCGCTCATCTGGATGGTCGGACGCCACTTCCCGGACAGCGCTGTCTATCCGGCGGCCGTGCCCATTGCCCAGATGACGGCGACGCAGATTTTCAGCGGCTACGCCCGTTTCATAGGCGTTGGCGCGATCGCCACCGCCGGCATCTTCGGGATCTTGAAGTCCCTGAAGATCGTGGCCGGTTCCTTTTCGATCGCGATCCGGGCCTTCCGGCAGGGGGGCGAGCACGGCCTCGAACGCACCGACCGCGACATCTCGGTGATGCAGATTCTGATCGGCGTGATCGTCTCGGCGCTTGCCGTGGCGGTGTTTCTGGGAAGCCTGGGGCCCTCGGCGGCCGTGCTCGCCATCGGCCTCGCCCTCGTTCTGGTCTTCTCCTTCTTCTTTACCTCGGTTGCGGCCAACGCCATCGCCACGATCGCGAGAAACCCCGTCTCCGGCATGACGATGCTGACAATCATCATTTCTTCGGTCGTGCTTCTGGAGTTCGGTCTCTCGGGCAAGACCGGCATGTTCTTCGTCATGGCGATCGCCGGAATCGTCTGCACGGCGCTTTCCGTCTCGGGCCAGGCCATCACGGACCTGAAGGCGGGCTACTGGCTGGGCTCCACACCCGCCGCCCAGGAGAAGGTGAAGTTCCTCGGCGTCATCGCGTCTTCGGCGGCGGCGGGGCTCGCGATTTTCCTGCTCGCCCGCGCCTTCCAGTTCGGCGAGGCGGTGCCCGGCGACGCACGCGCGGTTCTGCCGTCGCCGCAGGCCTCGATCATGAAGGCGCTCATCGAAGGCTTCATGAGCCATCAGCCGGTGGCCTATCTGCTCTTTGGCGCCGGAGCCATGATCGCCATCGTGATGGAGATGCTCCAGGTGCCGGCGCTGACCTTCGCGCTCGGGATGTACTTGCCGCTCGAACTGAACACCCCGGCCCTGGTCGGCGGCTTCCTGGCGCACTTCTTGACGAAACGCTCGGAGCGGTTAGGCGGCCGGACGGGAGCCTCGATGCGCGAGCGGGGCGTCATCATCGCTTCGGGTCTGATGGCGGGAGGGGCGCTGGGGGGCGTCTTTGGCGCCGCGCTGCGGCTCTTCCCCTGGTATTCGGAGGACAAGATCAAGCTGCCCTTCTACGACAACGATCCCGTGTCGCAGGGAGTCAGCGCCGTCCTGTTTATCGGCCTGTGTCTCTACTTGTGGTTTGGAGCCATGCGGAAGGAGGCACAAGCGTAATGTCTGCCGCGAACCTCGATCACCTGACTGCCACTGCCATCCTGGGCATCGACACGCTCTGGGCCGGGGACGTGATGAACCCGTCGGGCACGGGGCGCTTCATCGCGGACTCCTGGTTCGCGGACGAGGCGCTGCCCCTCGCCTACACGCACCCGGCGGCGAAGAAGGTCCGGGACTCCGGCGGCGTGTCGGCCAAACAGCCGGACAAGACGTCGATCGATGCGTATCTCGCCGCGGTGGATGTGAAGGGGGCGATCGACGGCATGGCGGCCGGAGGCAAGAAGCTCGGAGGCCTGCGCGGAGCCTATCTCGAGGGGCTCGGGATCTGTTTTGGCGCGATGTGGGACCTCGTCCAGGAGATCCTGGGCCGGGGCGACCCGGTTCCCTACGAACGCTGTGTCATCGGCTCGACCGGGAAGCCTCCGGAACCGTCGCGTCCGGAGGCCAAGCGTGATCGCGTCCGGGAACTGCTCGCGAAGGCGGGCTATCCGTCGAAGACCGGGGACGAGGTGCTTACCGCCGTGGATTCCTGGCGGCGTGAGCGAATCGTTCCCTCCAAGTCGATTCCGTCGCTTGCCGACGCCTTCATCGCGCAGTTCGACGCCGGGACGGTCAAGCACCTCGTGCCCCATCTCCCCGAGGACCTGCGCCGGGTCCCGCGAGCGAACATGAAGTTTCTGCCGATCCGGGACGCCTGGTTCTCCGGCTCCATGAACTACATCGGCCGCGCCCGCAGACCGGACGGTTCGCCGGAATACGAGGCGACCTACGAGATCAATGCCTCGCTCACGATCTCGGTGCCGGAGTTCGCGCAGCTTGTGTCCCACGAGGTCGTGCCGGGACACGTCACGACCTCCGCTTTGATCCAGGGGCTCTATGTGAGAGGCCGGCTGGGATTCGAGGCGACGGTCTTGACAATGAACACTCGCGCTGCCGCCCTCTTCGAGGGGATCGCGAACAACGCCATCCTGATCGCCTATGGCGTTCGGGAGGTCGAGGAGCTGCCCGACGAGGACCTGCAGATTGGATTGCTGCTGGCTCTTCTCCAGGACGACGCGAAGAACCAGTCGTCGTATCTGACCTGGAAGGAAGGGGTCGCGCAGAAGGAGGTCGCCTCCGTTCTGCGCCGCGACTATCTGGTTTCCGAGGAGCGCGCCGACAAACTCTCGGGCGCCTGGGGACGCCATCCGCTTCTGGGGCGCATGTACCTGCCCGCCTACCGCGCGGGAACTCAGCTCGTGGCGGAGCTGCGGCGCCGGTACCCGTCCGAGAAGGTCCTGCCGGTCCTCTACGGTTGTTCGGGCCTGGTGGACGCCGTGACAATCCGCCAGGCGCTCGGGGAATCCTCGGCATCGTGAGCCGGGCGGGGGTCGGGCGCGGTGGCTCGCATCACCGCTCGGATCTGCAGGAGATCGCCCGCCGCGCGATGCTCGACCGGGGACTCGACCCCGAATTCTCCCGCGAGGCCGGCCAGGAGCTCGACAGGATCAAGGGACCCGCTCGGGAGAGCGGCGCCGGCGTGAGGGATCTGCGAAATCTCCTGTGGTGCTCGATCGACAACGACGATTCACGGGACCTCGATCAGCTCTCGGTCTCGGAGACGCTTCCCGGAGGGGCCGTCCGAATCTCCGTCGCGATCGCCGACGTGGACGCCGTCGTGAAGAAGACGTCGGCGATCGACGATCACGCGCGCAACAACACGACCTCCGTCTACACGGCCGCGGAAATCTTTCCGATGCTTCCCGAGCGGCTCTCGACGGACCTGACCTCGCTGAACCAGGACGAAGAACGCATCGCGTTTGTGGTCGCGATGACCGTGGCCGAGGACGGTTCGCTCCTTGAGTCGGACGTCTTTCGAGCCACGGTGCGCAACCGCGCCAAGCTCGCCTACGACAGCGTGGCCGCGTGGCTCGAGGGCGAGGGCCCGGCTCCCGGGCGCGTGGCGGACGTCCCCGGCCTGGCCGATCAGCTCCGGGCGCAGGACACAGTCGCGCAGAAATTGAAGCGGTTGCGCCACGAGCGTGGATCCCTGGATCTGGAGACCCTGGAGCCGCGGGTGGTGTTCCAGGGGGAGACGATCGTGGGTCTGAGCCTGGAGAAGCGCAACCCCGCCCGCGAACTGATCGAGGAATTCATGATCGCCGCAAACGGCGTGACCGCTCGCACTCTCGACGAGGAAAAGGTCCCGTCGCTGCGGCGAGTGGTGCGCTCGCCCGAGCGATGGCAAAAGATCGTCGGGGTCGCCGCGGGGTTCGGCGAGAGCCTTCCTCCCGAGCCCGACGCAAAGGCTCTGGAAGCTTTTCTCTCCAGGCGCAACCGGGCGGATCCGCTGCGATTTCCCGATCTTTCGCTCGTCATCGTCAAGCTCATGGGACGCGGCGAGTACGTCGTCGAACGTCCGGGCGGCGCCCCGGTCGGCCATTTCGGCCTTGCGGTCCGAGACTACACGCACTCGACGGCCCCAAATCGGCGCTTTCCGGATCTGCTCACACAAAGGCTGCTCAAAGCCGCGATGGCCGGCCAGCCGGTCCCCTACGACGGCGGCGAGCTTGAAGCTCTCGCGACGCATTGCACAGAGAAAGAGGACGACGCGAACAAGGTGGAGCGGCAGGTCCGCAAGTCCGCCGGCGCGCTCCTTCTGGAGAGGCGCGTCGGAGATCGGTTCGACGCGATCGTCACCGGAGCTTCCGATAAGGGAACCTGGGTCCGCCTCCTCGATCCTCCCGTCGAGGGCAAGCTCGTGCACGGGTTCGAGGGGCTCTCGATCGGCAAGAAGATTCGGGTCAAGCTCATTTCGACCGACGTCGAGCGGGGGTTCCTCGACTTCATGCGAGCCGGATAGCGGCGGTTTCTTTCCACCCGGCTGGGGTGTCCAATCAGCATGGGCACGATTCCTGCCGCCAGGGCAGTCCTTCCGGTGTCCCAGAGAGGCGAGATGCCGATGACTGGAACGGAGCTTCGGCTCCTCGAGCGGATCCGGTCCGGAGACCGGGAGGCTGCGGACGCGCTGGTCCTCGAAACGTATGAGCCGATCTATGCCTCTCTGGTGCGGCTGTGCGGGGATCGCGACCTCGCCGCGGATCTGACGCAGGAGACTTTTCGCCGCGCCTGGGAGGCGTTTGCACGCTTCGATGGGCGCTGTCGGGCCTTTACGTGGCTCTACCGGATCGCCTACAACGCGTTTCTGAATCACCTGCGGCGCCCGCTCCGGGTCGTCTCCCTGGAAGGCAGCGCGATCCCGCCCCCGCCCGATCCCTTGCCGAGCGCGGAGCAGAGGCTTGCGGCCGCGGACTCGTTCCGATGCGTCCGGGAGGCGGTTCTCGAGTTGCCGGAGGGGCTGCGGTTCGTCGTCACTGCGCGTTACTGGGCCGGGCTTTCCGTTGGGGACCTGGCACGCGAAGAAGGAATTTCGACTGTTGCGATCCGCAAACGGTTGCGGCGCGCGCTCGCCTCGCTCGAAGAGGTGCTCGAACGGAGCTCTTTATGAGTCGCGAAAAGAACAAGATCGACATCGAGAAACTGCTCTCCTCGTTTCCGGTACCGGCCCCTCCGAAGGATCTCGCGGGAAGAATCCGCGCGGAGATTCCGACGCAGATGCCAACGGCGGCGCCGTTTCCGAAGCGGAAACGCGCAGCACCGTTCCCGGCCTGGATGCGCGCCGCTGCGGTGATCCTGCTCGCAGCGGCAGGCTACATCGGCTACCGGTTGACCCGGCCGAGCCTGGGCGTCACTCCGCCGGTCGCAGTGGCGCCGAAGCCCTCGCCAGCTGAACGCGCCGAGCTCGTTGTTTCGCCGCCGATCGCGACCCCGGCCCCAATCGCGTCGCAGCCCTCGGGAATCGCGCAGCGAATGGTTCATGCCGTAGCGGCACCGGATCGACCCGCGTTCCTGGAGGGTCTGGTGACGGACGAGCAGGGAGGCGCTCTTCCCGGCGTCACGGTCAAGGTTTCGGGGAAAGACGGCGACAAGACGGCCGTCACCGACGCGCGCGGTCATATTGTGCTTCAGCTTCCGGCGGCGGGAAAGTACAAGGTCGAGACT
>JBOGJN010000355.1:0-1285 GCA_050745445.1 Thermoanaerobaculia bacterium | reverse complement strand
CACGCTCCACCGCAGGAGCCGGGATCAGCCCCTTGTCCGCGAGATAGCCGGTCTCGCCGGAGGCCATTTCGTTGGTGAACTCCGCCACGTACTCCCGGATCCCGGGGACCTTGCCCACGTGGGCGTTCTTCACGTAGAAGAAGAGCGGCCGCGACAGGGCGTAGGCGCCGGATGCGATGTTCTCGAAGGTTGGCTCGACGCCGTTCACCTGGCTCCCCTGGATCACGTCCGCGTTCTGATCGAGGAAGCTGAAGCCGAACACGCCGAAGGCGTTCTTGTTGGCGACCAGCTTCTGGACGATCAGGTTGTCGTTCTCCCCGGCCTCGACGTAGGCGCCGTCTTCGCGGATGGATTGGCAGGTCTTCTTGTACCGGCCCTCATCCGTCTTGCTCAGCGCTGCGAGGTCGGGGAAGGTCTTGCAGCCTCCCTCGATGGCCAGCTCGTTGAAGGCGTCGCGCGTGCCGGAGGTCGGAGGCGGACCGAGCACCTCGATCTTGAGGTCGGGCAGCGAGGGATCGACGCTCTTCCAGGTCTTGTGGGGGTTCGGGATCAGCTGTCCGTTCGGCGCCGGAACCTCCTTGGCCAGGGCCAGGAAGACCTGGCGCAGGGTGAGCGTCACGGGCGGCGCCTTCTTCGAGCTCGCGATCACGATCCCGTCGTAGCCGATCTTCAGCTCCGTGATGTCGGTGACGCCATTCTTGGCGCACAGCTCCACCTCGGAGCTCTTGATCCGGCGCGAGGCGTTCGCGATGTCGGGGGTCTCGATCCCGACACCCTCGCAGAAGAGCTTGAGCCCTCCGCCCGTGCCGGTGCTCTCGACGATCGGAGTCTTGAAGCCGCTCGTGCGGCCGAACTCCTCGGCGACCGCCGTCGCGAAGGGGTACACGGTCGAGGAGCCGACGATGCGGATCTGGTCGCGGGCCGCGGCGGGACCGGCCGCGGGGATCAGCGCGGCAGCCGCCAGAGCGGCGAGAAGGCCTTGCCTGGTCATTCGCTTTCCTCTCCTTTCGGGGGGTGCTGCTGGGTCTTTCGGCTGTGGGTGACCCGAACCTAGGCCGCCCGTGTGACCGCCTCTCCAAGCTCTTGTGACGGTTTTGTGAAGATCGCGCCTAGCCCGAGTTTACCGCGCTGGTTGAGGCCGTAGCCCGCGCGGGTTGCCGCGGACCGGTGGCTCCCTCGCCGCAACCCCCTTGATTTGCAAGGGATTGCGCCCGCAGTCCCTGGGCCACGCGAGCCGCCGCGCAGCAACCGGATCATATGACCTAAAATAAGACTGCCTGACCAA
>JBOGJN010000354.1:0-3336 GCA_050745445.1 Thermoanaerobaculia bacterium | reverse complement strand
GACGTACCGATCGACCGGCTGGTCACGTTGCTGTCGAAGGAGACGCCGGCGGCGCTCGTGCGCGACGCGGGCCGCCTAGTCGGCATCGTCAATCGCTACGACGTCCTGCGCGAGGTGGTGGGGATCGGCTAGCCCGCGGGGCGGGTCTTCACCCGCTGTACTGATGAGACAGGAGAGCGCAGTGAATCGGGAGGCAGAGCGACTTCCCGCCGCCCCCAGTTCCCATGATGGCCCTCGGATCTGGCCGCGGGTAGTCCTGATAGTCCTCGTCTCGATTCCGGACGGTGGGCAGCCCCCGGGCGAACGTGCCGCGGCGCGCCGGGCGTTTGTGGGCGGGCGCCACTTTGGCATGTGCTACGCACATCAGGTACTCCCACTCAGCGCTGGCTACGGCTCCCATGAATCAGCAAGGTCGCTTGCGCGGCTGCGAAACATGGGAGTCAATTGGATCTCGGTTACCCCTTTCGGCTTCCAGCGGGACCCTCAGGGTCCGACCTTTGGCTGGGTGGCGAATCTCGAGATCGCGGAAACGGACGAGAGGGTCCGCGGAGCGATCCGCCAAGCCCGAGCCCTTGGCATCGAAGTCATGATGAAACCTCACATCTGGCTGTCGGCCCCACACTGGCCCGGCTCGATCGCGCCGCTTGCGGATCACCGGGCCTCTTGGTTCCAGACCTACGAGCAGTTCATTCTGCATTACGCGCTCCTGTCAGAGCAGGAAGGCGTGGGTGCCCTGTGCATAGGCAACGAGTTGTCAAAGATGACCGCCCACGAGTCCGAGTGGCGGCGCATCATAAGCGCTGTCCGGCGCGTCTACAGCGGGGCCCTCACGTACGCTGCGGAAACCGGTTCCTCAGCAGAATCTGTGGGTGAAGTCCGGCTCGGGTAGGCGACCAAGGCTGTGATACAGGGCGACTTCGACGGCGCGGTACGTGCGGAATCCGTAGGCTCTCTTCGTGATGACGCGCACCTTACCGTTGAGGCCCTCGACCGCACCGACCGAGAGCTGGCCTCGCGCGCGGAACCAGTTGAGGATGAGCTCGCGGTGGCTGCGCAGCATGCGGGCCACCTTCTTCATCGGTTCGAGCCTCGAGCGCATGACCCGGGTGCACCAGCGGTCGAGGAAGACGCCCGCCCAGTGTGGGGAGACGTAGGTCCAGAAGCGCTGGAGGTCTTCCTTGAGGAGGTAGGCACGTACGGAACGCAGGTTGGAACGAAGGAGCAGCTCTCCCAAACCGATCTCCTGCTTCGGGGTCAGATTCTCCGGCCGCTTGAGAAGCAGCCAACGCGTGCGGGTGAGGAAGGGCTGGAGACCGCGGGCGTGAAGCGCCTTGGCTTCTTTCGCCCGTACTTCATCGATGGCCTTGCTCAGGTGCGAGGCGATGTGGAAGCGATCCAGGACATGGATGGCCTGAGCGGCCTTCTTGGCCACGACACGCAGGTAGGGCTTCCACATATCGGAGCAGATGAAGCGCAGAGCCTGGCTGCGCTTGGGCCCGAACCAGCGGAAGAAACCGAGCAGCGTTTTCAGCGTGCGCTTCTTTCCGATCCACAGCAGCCGCTTGGTGCCTGCGTCGATCTGGTACACGACGGTGAGGTACTGGTGCCGACGGCTCCAGTACAACTCGTCGATCCCGAGCGACTCGACGCCGTCGAGCGATCTGTGTTGCAGGCCCCACTGGACCGCTATCTCCACGGAGCGGAAGACGTTCTCCCAGGTGGTCCGGAAAGCGGCGGCGACGTCGCTCCAGCTCATCCGCTTGGCCCAGCCGGCGAGGAACCAGCCGTAGCTCTTCGTCAGATGGTTCTTGCCCTGCGCCCACGGTACCAGCTCCACCCGGACGCCGCAGTTCAGGCAGTCCACCCTGCGCATCGCATAGCAGAAAATCACTGGCATGCCCCACAGCGGAACGAACTCAAAGCGCCGCGTCGACAGCGTGTCGTAACCCGGGCCGGGCTGCCTGCACCCAGAGCAAGTCGGCTGGCCCTTCACTCGCGGTCGAATTTCTGCCTCGATGACCAACCGCCCCAGCTCCTCCACGATCCGGATGCCGCCGTAGACGAAACCACTCTGCCGTTGAACTCGATTCAAGATAGTCTGAAGCCGCACCCCGCTCTCCTCTTAGTCGATGGTTGTTCGCCAACTCCATTTTCTTCGAGGTTGAACGGGGTGTCTTCCATACTTCCTTATAGGGTTTCAACCCACAGATTCTGCCGAAGAGCCTGAAAGGCAAACTCGAGGCCGCGGGCCTCGCGGTGCGTGCCGTCTCCTTCCCCGCCGGGATCAAGGACGCGAACGAGCTCCTCGTCTCGCGGAACGGAGACGCGGCCCGCGTCTTCCGTGAGCTGCTCGAGGCAGCCGCACCCGCGACTCCAACCCTTCCGGCGCCCTCTCCCGAGCCGCGCGCGGCTACCTCCCCCTTAAGAGAAAAGGGCGAACCGCCCACGAGCGGAGTCCAGCTCGAGCGCGACGGTGTCAGCTATCACGCGCGCGTCCACTCGCTGCTGCTCGGCCGGCTGCGAGCGACCGTGAAGGCGGCGAAGGGCGAGGCCTTCCACGTCGACACGATCGACCTCTATGCATCGAGGAGCCGCACCGAGTACGCGAAGCGCGCGGCCAGGGCGCTCGGTGTCGGGGCCGATGCGGTCGAAGCCGCGCTCCTGGCGCTCGTCGTCGAGGGGGAGAAGGCCGCCGAGACGACGGCGAGCGAGAGCGAAGCGGCACCGCCGGCCATGAGCGACGCGGAGCGCGGTGAGGCGATCGGTTTCCTCCGGCGCGGGGATCTTCTCGACCAGGTGGCGCGGGACATCGACGCGCTCGGCTACGTCGGTGAAGAGACGAACAAGCGCCTCCTGTACCTGGTCGCCGTCTCGAGGAAGCTCGAGGACCCGCTCTCGGCGATCGTGCTCTCCCAGAGCGGCGCCGGGAAGAGCGGGCTCACCGAGGTGATCGAGCGGCTCTGCCCGCCCGAGGACGTCGTGCTCCTGACGCGCCTCACGCCGCAGAGCCTCTACTACACCGAGCCGGGATTCCTCGATCGCAAGCTCGTGATCGTCGAAGAGCGCTACGGCTCGATCGAGGCCGACTATTCGATCCGCGTGCTACAGAGCCGGAAAAAGCTGATCGCGGCGGCCCCGGTGAAGGACCCGCAGACGGGAAACATGCGGACGAAGGTCTTCACGGTCGAGGCGCGGGCGGCCTTCATCGAGGCGACGACCGCGAGCTCGTTGAACCACGAGACCGCGACGCGCTGCTTCGAGCTGATGATGGACGAGACCGAGGAGCAGACGCGGCGGATCCACGAGCGCCAGCGCTTGCTGCGGACGCTGCGAGGC
>JBOGJN010000353.1:0-23027 GCA_050745445.1 Thermoanaerobaculia bacterium | reverse complement strand
ATCCGCACGATGACGCCCGAGGAGCGGGGCAACCTGCAGGCCACACACGTCGCGCGCTGTGACGGCTTCAGTCCTCAGCCGGAGATTCCGCCCATGAAGGCGCGCCGTCTCGACCGGGGCAGTCAGTTCGCCATCATCGCCTGCTCCCAGGCCATCGCCGAGGCGGGCTACGACGTTGCAGCGGCGCCCGAGCGCATCGGCATCGCGCTCGGCACTGGCTCAGCCGGGGCGGGCGCGCTGACGGAGTTCCTTCGCGTGCTCCTGACCGAGTCTCCGGAGGCGGCGCCCCCGTTCCACTTCCCCAATACCGTCGCCAACGCCCCCGCCTCGCAGGTCTCGATCGAACTGAAGATCCTCGGCCCGAACGTCACGATTACGCAAAAGGATCCCTCGGCGTTGAATGCATTACTCTTCTGCTCGCTCGCGATCGCCTCCGGCCGGGCCGAAGCCATGCTCGCCGGCGGCGTGGACGAGTGGAACCCGGTCTACGCCATGGGATTCGACCGGGTGGGAGCCTTGAGAGGGGAGAAACGGCGGTCGGGCATCGTGCAGGGAGAAGGGGGATTCGCGGCGCTCCTCGAGAGCGAAGAGAGCGCCCGGCGGCGTCAGGCGCGGCCGCTGGCGAGACTCGCGGGTATGGCCGTGGCCGGTTTTCCGAGCGAGCCCTACCGTTTCGCGCCAAACACCGGCGCCATCGAACGAACGGTCCGCGGGGCGCTCGAGGACGCCGGCGCGACCCCGGCGCAGATCGGGCTCTGGCTGCCCTCGCGCAACGGCGTTTCCGAGATGGACCGCGCCGAAGAGGAGGTCATGCACAGGATCTTTGGCGAGCGGCCCCGCGCCATTTCCGTCAAGGATGCGATCGGCGAGATGGCGGCCTCGGGAGGCGGGCAACTCGTGGCGGCCTGTCGGGCCGTGGCGGACCCGGAGGGTCCCTTCCCGAAACAGGCCCGTCCCCGGCGCGCCCTGATCAACTCCTTCGGCGCAGGCGGGAACTTCCTGGCCGCCGTCGTCGAGTCCGTGGAGCCAGAGTGAGCGTGCGGGGACGCGCCGCGCCTCTGCGCGGCTATTCGGTTTCGATACCGGTCCGGTTCGCCGAGTGCGATCCCTATGGCGTCGTCTGGCACGGCCACTACGCCCTGTACCTGGAGCAGGTCCGGGAGGCGCTGACGTCGAGCTTTGGATTCACCGCGTCGAAGGCCCTGGCGATGGGCTACCGGGTCCCCGTCAGCCGCATGGAGATCCGCTACCGTTTGCCCGCCCGGGCGGACACCACGATTGTCGCCACGGCCCGTCTGCGTCGGCCCGACGTGGCCCGCTTCATTCTCGATTACGAGCTCCGAAGCCAGACGGGGACATTGCTCGCCACCGCCGAGACCGAGCAGGTCATCGTCAATCAGGAGGGAGAACTCCTCTTGACGCTCCCGGCCGGCCTGCGGAAGATGGTGGAGGAGATCCTGAAATACCAGGAGAATTTGTGATTTGTGATTGGTGATTGGTGATCAGGGCAAGCAAGTCTTATCAGCCCTAATCACAAATCACAAATCGACAATCACCAATCAGCTCTTCTTTTTCTCCCGCCTCAAGTACCTGTAATCCGGAATCTGATACTCCTTCAGCTTGGCGATCAAAGAACCGCGCGAGATGTTGAGGATCTGCGCCGCCCGACTCTGATTTCCCTCCACGCGCAGCATCGCCCGGTCGATGACTTCCCGCTCCACGGTCTCGATGATTCTTTTCAGGTCATCGGTTTGATGGAGGGCCATCTCGGCTTCGCTTGGCTCTGCGCGGGCAGGCCTCGGGGTCTCCGGCGGCGGCACCGGGCGCGTCGACTCTGGCACGTCTCCAACGGATCGCGCCGCCAGACCCGCAACCTGGACGAGCTCCTCGAGGAAGAGGACCGCCCGCGCCGGCAGCCGCGGTGCCTCGCGGACCAGAATCGCAAGGGCGGGGCCACTCTCCTGCTGCGGCTCGACCAAGAGCGTGAGGACACCCGTGACGGTTTCGGCTCGCGCGACCCGCTCTCCCGCTCGGGCGTCCTCCAGCAAACGCGGAGGAAGGGCGGGGCTCTCCAGAAACGAAGAGGCGAGCGGCCGGAAGCCAATGTCTGGCACAAACGACCCCACGGCCCACTCGGACGGGTCGAACTCGCGGTCCAGCAGGTCCACCAGGCCGGTGGCCAGCGCTTCCGGCGGGTGGCGCTGCCGGCACAGACGGTATGCCTCCAGACGCAGATCCCGGTACTCCACCTCGGTCGCGGGCTTTTCGGCAACGGGCACGGGCGGTCGCGCGCCGCCGGCGGGGGGCTCGTGTATGGCCACCCGGTGCACGGGCACGCGGACCCCCAGAACCGTGATCGTGGCTTCGCCAATCGTGATCCGATCGCCGGGCGAGATCGCTCCGCCCGAGAATGCCCGGCCGTTGACGCTGACGGCAGCCGCGCCCTTGTAGAGATCGAGGTGGTAGCTGCCCTCCTTCTCGAAGATCCGCACATGCCGTCCGGCCACACCGCGCGCTCGTACGACGACCTCGTTGCCCGAGGAAGCGCCGACGCTGGCGGCGCCCTGGGCGAGGCGATGCACTTCTGCCCCGCCGGCTCGCTTACGGACCTCGAGACTGAGCATCATGCAACTGGTAGGTTCAGCGTCAAATCTATACTGTCTCGCCGCACCTCGCGCAAGGTAGTTGCGCCTCTCTGCTGCGAAATTTCGCGGAGTGATCCCTTTTGGAACACTTTTGCGCGGGTGCCCGTTCGTCCCTTGTAGCCTCCCGATTTGCCCGTCAGAAGCCCTATCCGCCGGCGCGGAGGCCGTGTCGCACGACCTCCCCACGCAGCCCAGATATAGCGTCATTAAGCCCTTCGACCCCAAGATTTTGTGGCACCCGTCGTCGCCTTTTGTTAAATTCCGAAACAGGTGATGCTCAAGCTCGAGCGCGTGGAGATTTCCGGCTTCAAGTCCTTCTACGAAAAGGTGGATCTGGCCTTCCCGGGCAGCGTCACCGCCGTCGTGGGCCCCAATGGTTGCGGCAAGTCCAACATCTGCGACGCCGTGGCGTGGGCGCTGGGCGAACAGAGCGCCAGAATCCTGAGGGGCGAGCGGATGGACGACGTGATCTTCAACGGCTCGGCCAAGCGCCGCCCTCTGGGGATGGCCGAGGTGATCCTGACCCTGTCCGCCCGCAACGGCAACGGAAACGGCCAAGGCGAAGATCATGTCGAATCGGAGACTCTGCGCATCGGCCGCCGCGTTTACCGCGAAGGACAGGGCGAATACTTCTTGAACGACAAGCAGGTCCGTTTGAAGGACATTCAGGACCGGCTTTTTGGCACGGGCCTGGGTGTGCGGGCCTATTCGGTGATCGAGCAGGGCCGGATTGACCAGGTTCTCTCGACCAAGCCACAGGACCGCAGGCGGTTGATCGAGGAGGCCGCCGGGATCACCAGGTACAAACTGAAGAAGCGGCTGGCCGAGGTCAAACTCGAAGAGACGAAAGGGAACCTGCTGCGTCTTTCCGACATTCTTTCGGAGATCGAAAGGAACTGTGCCTCGTTGAGGAGGCAGGCCTCGCGCGCGGCGCGCTACAAGGAGAGGTCGGAAGAGCTGCGCGGCAAGAAAGCGACGCTCGCGCGGGCCCGCCATGACCGGCTGCTCGAGACGGCCGAAGAGGCGCGGCAACTGCGCGAGCAGCGCAGAGACCGGGAGACCGAGGCCGCGGCGGCCGTCGCGCGGGCGGAGGCGCAGCTCGAGACCCTGCGGCTCGCCTCGGCCGGCGCCGTCGAGGAGCGCGACCAACTGCGGGAGACCGTTGCCGCCCTCGAGGTGGCCATCCAGCGAGACGACGCCCTTCTCGAAGGGAACCGCCGCGCCGTGTCGGACCTCCAGGCACGGTCGGAAACGCTCAAACTGGAGGAGCGCGAAGTCTCGGCCGAGCAGGCGCGCTCGGCCCGTGAGGTCGCCGAGCTCGACGAGCGGCTCGAGCGAGCCCTGACGGATGCCCGGACACGTTCGCTCGCCCGGGAGGAGTCCGACCGCAAGGCCTCCGAAGCCGCGGAGGCCCTCGTGCGGCTCGAACGAGAGTTGGAAGGCGTGCGGGAACAGGCGCTGACCGCAGCGGGAGACCGCGTCGCGGCGCACAATGCCCGGCACGAGGTGGACCTGGAGGTCTCGCGTCTGGCCGCGTCGCTTGAGCGGCTCGAGGGGTCGCTCGGCAAGACCTCCCGCGAGCGGGCGCAGCGAGAGGAAGATGTGGACCGCGCGACGCAGGAAGAACGCCGGCTCTCAGAGGAGGCCGCGGCGGCCGCCCACCTCGTCCGAGAGACAGAAGCCGAACTTGCCCGCCTCGCGACCGCTCTGGCGAAAGCGGAAGCGGACCGGGGAGCGCAGAGAGAGGCGCTCGGCGCCTTCGAGCACCGCCGCGCGGCCCTCGTCGAGATCGTCGGACGCCGGCAGAGCACCGTCCGTTACGCCCGTGAGGCGCTGGCCAAGGCCGGAATCACCGGGCGAGGCGTTCTTTCCGAAAGGCTCCGCCCCGCGGAGGGCTGGTTGGACGCGGTGGATCTGCTGCTCGGAGCGAATCTCGAGGCTCTGCTCGCCTCGGGTGACCCGATCGCTGCGGTCGAGGCTTCCCGAAAGCTGCCGGCCTTGAGCCTGATTCGCGCCGATTGGACGCGGGACGCGGAAGCCTCGGCGCCGGCCGGCGCTCTGGGCGGATGGGAGATCGCCCTGCAGAACTTCCGAAGCCTGACGCCAGCGGAGAGGGCCGCCCTGCCGCCGGCGGCCTTCGTCGCGACGCTCGCGGAAGCCTTGCGGCTCTCCGAACGATTCCCAACCGTTACGTTCGTGACGCCCCGCCGCGAGCTGGTGCGCGGCCCCCTGGTGCGGGCCGTTCACGGAGCGCCCGAGACTTCCGGTCTCTTTGGGCTGAAGCGAGAGATCGAGGATCTCGAAAGCCAGGCCACCGAGACGCGAGCGAAACTTCACGGCCTCGAGACGGGGATCGAAGAGCTCCGGCGCACGCGCACCCGCCGGGAAAGCGAGATGTCGTCGAGCCGCCAGCGAGAGCGGGACGCCGGCGCGCTCCTCAGCGCGTTTCTTGCGCGTCTGGAGGAAAAACGGTCGGAGCGGGACCGCCTCCGACGCGAAGTGGAGACGCTCGAAGCGGAAGGCGAGGCGCTGCGCGAGCAGGAGGCGCAGCTGCAAGAGCGTCGGCGCACCCTCGAAGAGCAGGAGCGCCGCTGCGCGGAGAAAGAAGGAGAGATCCGCGGACAAATCGACACGGTCGCCTCCGCGCTTTCCGAAGCGCGTTCCCTGGCGGCGGCGTCGGCGGAGGAGCTGGCGCACCGCCGCACCGAGGCCGAGGTGGCAGCCGAGCGGCGCCGTTCGGTCGAGTCCGCGCGCGAGAGACTGCTGGAAGCGGTTGCCTCGCTCGAGCGGCGCGTCGGCGACACACGCCAGGAGCAGAGCCGTCTCATGCAGCGTTTACAGGAGCTGACGCGCGAGGAAACCGAGGCCCGGCGGCGTCGGCAGGAGAACCTGAAGACCCGGGAAGAGAGGGTGGCCGCTCTCGCACGCGCCGCCGAGACCGCCGGGGAGTCGATGAACCGTGTCGAGCGGGCGCAGGAGGCGGCACGCTCCGAGCGCGGCTCCCTCGACGCGGCCCGGGAGGGGCGATTCGAGGCGGAGGTCGCGGAGACCCGCGCCCGGTCCGACCTGGAACACCTGCTGGCGCAGGCGAAGGAGGACTTCGGGGTCTCGCCGTCGGAGCTCCCCGCCCCGGCCGACGTTTCCGAGGAGGCCCTCGCGGCGCTCGAGGCCGAGACGGCGGAGCTCGCGGCATCGATCGAGGCGATGGGGCCCGTCAACGTGCTCGCGTTCGACGAGTACCGGGAGATGTCCGAAAGGCTCACCTTCCTGAGCACCCAACGCGACGATCTCGTCAAGTCGATCGCCGAGCTGCAGGAGTCGATCCGGAAGATCAACGCGACCTCTTCGGAGCGGTTCCGGGAGGCCTTCACCGCCATCAACGAGAACTTCAAGGCCATGTTCGTGCGGCTCTTCCAGGGCGGAGCGGCGCAGATGCGCCTTCTGGACGAAAACGACCTGCTCGAGTCGGGTGTCGAGATCACCGCGCAGCCACCGGGCAAGCGGAACCAGTCGATTCTGCTCCTTTCCGGAGGCGAGAAGGCCCTGACCGCCATCGCCCTCTTGATGGCGATCTTCCGTTACAAGCCCTCCCCCTTCTGCATTTTGGACGAGGTGGACGCGCCGCTCGATGAGGCGAACATCGACCGCTTCACCAGGCTCCTGCGCGATATGACGGAGGAGACTCAGTTCATCGCGATCACCCACAACAAGCGGACGATGGAAACGGCCGACATCCTTTACGGCGTGACGATGGAGGAGCCTGGCTGCTCGAAGATCGTTTCGGTCAAGTTCGATTAGCTGTCAGCTCGCAGCGATCGGCTCTCGGCGGCGGAAGATTGACGCCTCCGGGCGCTTTCCGTAAGATGCGCCGCTCCGGCCAGATGAGCCGACGTAGCTCAGTCGGTAGAGCAGCGGTTTCGTAAACCGCAGGTCACCGGTTCAAGTCCGGTCGTCGGCTCCAGCTTTTGGGACCGCCAGGACTCCCGCGCGCCGGTCCCGCCGGTCGGCTTGCGCGTCTCAGGATCCCCTGGAGGCTGCGTGGACCCGGACCTCGCTTTTCGACATAATCCCCACTTTCCTATGGACCTCACGACCCGGGAGGACGGGTCCGTCACGATCCTGACGGTCAGCGGTGACCTGGTCATCGGAGGGCCGGAATCCCTCTTCAAGAAAACAGTCACACGGCTCATCGAGGAAGAACGGGTGTTCTTGCTCGTCGATTTGAAGGGCGTCAACTTCCTCGATAGCTCTGGGCTGGGCGCCCTGGTGCGGGCCATGACCCTCTCGCAGAAGGAAGGAGGGCAGACAAAGCTCGTCCACGCCGGCCCGAAGATCCGCAAGCTCCTGGAGATGACCAAGCTCGACTCCGTTTTCGAGATCCACAACGACATGGAAAGAGCAATCGCGAGTTTCTGACGGTCATGGAGGACCAACCGAGAGGGCTCCCGAGCGGCACGGAAGCTTCGGCCTTGGCCGAGCTTGCGCTCTGCGAGAACCTCTCCCAGACCTCCGGCTGGGCAGCCCGTTGGAGCGCGCAGGTGTCTGGAGCGGACGCGGCCCTGCTCTGGGCCCCGGACACGGTCCACCCCCTCTTTCTGTGCATTGGAGCCTACGGCAGCGGCGCGAAGAACTTCTTAAAGCGGTCCGTTCCGCGCGAAACCGGGATCGTGCACGACCTGGTGCGAGACCGGGTGGCGATTCCGCTCGACCGCAAGGACTTCGCCACCCCGGACGACCCCTGGCTCGAAGGGCTGCCCGATTCGATTCAGGCGTGCCTGGCGGTGCCGCTCGAGGCGGAGGGATTCGTCGTGGGGCTGCTCGCGCTGCTCTTTCGCGAAAGGCCGCGGGCCGACGCGACGCTCGCCCGCCTGGAGGGGTTCCTGCGGCAAGCGGCGCCGGCGCTCGGCCGCGCGCTCCGCGCCGAGCGCAAGACGGTCGGCATGCTCCACGCCATCGAGCGGCTAACCAACCTTTACGACCTTTCCAAGGCCTTCGGCTCGACCATCGAGTGGGAGGAGCTGACGGCCCTCATCATCCGGAAGGCCGTGGACTTCGGAGCGGCCGAGGCGGGTTCCTTCTGGGTCCTGGAAGGGGACGAGGTCGCGCTCGCGGCGACGGCGGTCAACGAGAACTACGAGGTTCCAAACGCTCCCGCCGCCATCGGGTCCACGGTCGTGGCGGATGTCCTCGCGGATCAGACGCTGCTGCGGCGCAACAGCATTCCACCGGAAGATCCGGCCGCGCAGGAGAACCCGGACTATCCCATCCGCTCCCTGCTCGCCGTGCCGCTCGTCGAGGAGGAGGTCCCCGTCGGCGCGCTCGTGCTCGCCAACAAGCGGGGGCGGCATCCCGAGTTTTCCGCCGAGGACGAGGAGCTGCTCCAGGACCTCGCCCGCCAGGCCGTGCGGGCCCTGCGCGTGGCCCGCCAGTATGAGGCGGAAAAGAAGGTCGAGGAGCTAGACGCGCTGCTCGCGGTCAGCCGGGAGATCACCGCGACTCTCGACCTCGACAAAGTGATGAAGACGATCGTCAACGCGACCTCGGCGCTCGTCGAGTACGACCGGTGCGCCATCGCGATCCAGGACCGCGGCCGGCTGCGTCTGGGAGCGGTGTCCGGCACATCCGAGATCGACCGCAAGGATCCGGAGACCCGCCGAACCGAAGAGCTGCTGGCCTGGGTCTTTCTGGGTGGCTCGGACATCAGCATCACGCTCGAGGACGATGGCCGGCTCGAGGCCGACCGGCCGGAGACGGAAGAGAAGTTCCGAGCGTTCTTTCAGGAGAGCGGGCTCCGCTCCTTCTATGCGGTCCTGCTCAAGGACGAGGAGGGGAAGCTCGGCGTCTTGAGCTTCGAGAGTAAAGAACCTCTTCTCTTCGACGAAGACACACGTGACCTGGTCTCGATCCTGGTCAACCAGGCAACGGTCGCCGTCCGAAACGCCCAGCTCTACCAGCAGGTGCCGCTCTCAGGCTTCTGGAAGCCCCTGCTCGAGAAGAGGAAAAAGCTTCTGGATATCCCGAGGCGTCGTCGACAGGCCTGGGGAATCGGCGCGCTGGCCGTTCTGGTCGTTCTCTTCGCCGTGCCGTGGAGGCTCCGAATCGCGGGACCCGCCCGGGTCCTCCCCGGGCGCCGCGCCGCGGTCACCGCCGGCGTGGACGGGATCGTGAAAGGAGTCCTGCACCGCGAAGGGGACCGCGTCGAGGCCGGAGAGATCATCGCCACGTTGAAGGACGAAAGCTTCCAGGCCGACCTCGCCGAGTCTCGCGCCGCGCTGGAGATTGCCCAGAGCGAAATGGCCCGGCACCAGGAGGCCGGCAACGCCGCCGGGATGTTCGAGGCCCAGTCCCGCCGGGACGAGCTTCTCGCCAGGATCGCGCTCGCAGAAGAGCGGCTCGCGCGGACGCGGCTGGCCGCCCCCTCCGCGGGCGTGATCGTCACACCGCGCATCGAGGAGCGGGTCGGCCAGTTCCTCCCGCGCGGCGGCGAGTTCTGCGTCGTGGCAGACGTCGGCACGGTCACCGTCGAGGTCGCCGTCCCCGAGGAGGACGCTTCGCTCGTGCGCCCGGAAGAGCCGGCCACCGTCAAGCTCAACCCGTACCCGACCCGCACGTTCCAGGGCTCGGTCACTCGCGTCGGCGCGCAGATCCGCGAGGAGGCGAAAGAGCGTTTTGTCATCGCGGAAGTCCGGATCGGCAACGCGGACGGGCTCTTGAAGACGGGCATGCTCGGAAGAGCCAAGATCTCCGCGGGTCACCGACAGATCGCCACACTCCTGCTGCGCAAGCCCGCGCGTTATCTCTACGCCAAGCTCTGGCCGCTTCTCCCGTGAGCTCCGCTTCCGCCTCAACTCCCCCGCGCCTGCTCGCCGCCAGCCGTCCGGAAGAGGGCGCAGCCGCCCTGGCCGGCCGGTATGGCGCCGCCGCCGATCGCCCGGCTCTTCGAAAGGACCTCGTCATCCGGAGGCTCGTCCAGATGGGCGAGACCAACTGGGTTGTCAAGAACGTCGAGACCAACGCCTACTACACCTTCGGCGAGTCCGACTGGGGCTTGATTCAGCTCTTCGACGGAACGCGCACGCGAACGCAAATCTTCGAGGTGTACCGGGCACAGTTTCCCGGGGAGACGATCGAGTTCTCCCTCGTTCTGGAGTACGAGGAGATGCTCCGCGGCATGGAGCTCATCGCCCAGTCGGTCGCGGAGCGCAACCTCGCGCTTCTGAAGAACTTCAAGACGGCCCGGCAGCGCGCCGCCGATGAGAAGGCCGAAGGCTTCAACATCTTCTTTCTCCTCTTTCACGTCCTTGACCCGAACCGATTCTTGGACCGAACGGTCAAGTACATCCGGTGGCTCTGGAGCCCGCCCGCGGTCGCCGTTTCCTGCGTCGTCTTCGCCTGGACTCTGGGCGTCATCGTCGGCCACTGGGAATCGATCTGGGCCGGCACGATGGAGCTCTATGCCTTTCTTTCAAAGCCCCTGCTCGATGCCATCGAGTTCTTCCTGATCCTCTCTTGCATCGGCTGCGTCCACGAGTTCTCCCATGCCTACGTCACGAAAATGTACGGCGGAGAAGTGCACGACATCGGCATCGCGCTGCTCTACTTCACTCCCGCGTTCTACTGCGACACGACGGATTCGGTCCTCTTCGAGAACAAGTGGCACAGCTTCTGGGTGACGACCGCGGGCATCTACATCGAGGCGATCATGTGCTCGCTCGCGACCGCGCTCTGGGTGGCCTCGTATCCCGACACGTTCTTGAACGCATTCGCCTACAAGACGATGCTCTTTACGGGCGTCTCGACCGTTTTCTTCAACATCAACCCGCTGATCAAGATCGACGGTTACTACGCCTTAACCAGCCTGCTCGAGATCTCGGAGCTGCGCGAAGAGTCCTTCCGGTACCTCGGGGCCTTCTTTCAGCACCACATCCTGCGTCTTCCCGTCGAGGTGCCCGCGGCGACCCGGCGCAAGAAGCGGATCTACTGGATTTACGGCACGCTGGCGCTCGCCTACATCGGCGTGATCATGGCCTTCATCGGAGGCCTGTTCTACAACTTCTACGAGAAGTACTTTCCCAATCTCGCGATCGTGTTGCTTCTCGTGACCCTCTATCGCCTCTTCCGCAAGCGGGTGCGCCTGGCCGTGAGGACGGGCCGACTCTTCTATCTCGACAAGAAGGAGCTTCTGATGTCCCCTCGAAGCCGGCCCGTGGCGGTCGCCGTTGCCGCTCTCCTCGCCCTCGCGCTGCTCGTGCCCTGGACCCGCCGAACCACCAGCGCGGAGGCCATCTTGAAACCCGCCCGAACGGTGCGCCTGGAGGCGCCGGAAGACGCGGTCGTGGTTGGCGTTCTGGCCCACGAGGGAGACTCGGTGCGTGCGGGGCAGCCGGTTCTTCGGCTCGCAAGCCCCGCCGCGCAGGCGGAGGGACTGGAGCTGGCGGTCGAACGGGATCGCCTCGAGAAGGAAGCCAGCCGCGGCCGTCAGCGGGGAAACGCGTCGGAGGTCTTTCAGTCCGAGCAACACCAATCTTCCGTTCGTGTGGCGCTCGAGGGAGATGAGCAACGTCGAAAGCGGTTAGCCGTGGCAAGTCCGATTGCCGGGCGTGTTCTCACTGCCCGGTTGGAGGATCTCGCGGGGCGTTACGTGACAACCGGTACGCTTCTGGCCGAGATCGGCGACTGCCGGACTCTCATCGCCGAGCTGCCAGTCTCCGAGAGACTCTTAGATGATGTCGCCATTGAGGCTCCAGTCTCGGCGCTTGCCCGCTCGCGTTTGCTCTCTCCGATCAAGGGAACCGTCGAGAAGGTTTCCCCCGCCACACTCGGACAACCAGCCACGGCCCGCGCCGGCCAGGATCCTGGGATTCCGCCAGAGCGGCCCGATCGCTTCATCGCGCGTGCCGCATTTGAGAACTCAGACGGGGCGCTGCTGCCGGGCACCGCGGTCAGGGCCAAGATCTACTCGCGAAGGGTCTCGTACGCCTCAAGGGCCTGGCGCGTTCTCCGGCGCTGGATTCAGACAGTCGTCTGGTAGGGGGCCGCAATCCAAAAAGGAAGCGCCCCGCCGGAGCGGGGCGCCGAGAAACCCAGGAGGGGAGCCTTACCTCTTCGCCGAGAACCTGCTCGAGATCCGCGTGGCCTTCCGTGCGGCTACCTTCGCGGAGATGCGAGTAGCCTTCCTTGCAGCTACCTTCGCGGAAATGCGAGTGGCCTTTCTCGCAGCCACCTTCGCCGAGATGCGAGTGGCCTTTCTCGCGGCCACCTTCGCCGAAATCCGCGTGGCCTTCCTCGCGCTGAGCACCCGGGCGGCCTTCCTCGCCGTGGACCTGGCACTCGTGCGAGCGGAGACCGCGGCCTCCGTGGGCGAAGCGGCGGGGGCGTTGCCGAAACTCTCGACCCGAATCTCCGGGAGATCCTTGCCCGTGGCTTCCCTGATCTTGGACTTCTGCTCGTCTGTCAGCGTGATCTTGACTTCGTTACCCATTGTTTCTTCCTCCTTGCCCTCTCACTAAGGCAAAAAGAAGGCCAGCTCTGGATGTTTCAAGAAGTTTCTCATTCTCAACGACTTAAAGACCAGGAAGGCAGTGTTTGCAAGCATTTCGCAGGAGAATTTTCCACCCAAGGTTGAAATCTTCAACCCCCCTCCCTCTATAGCCCGTGTTTGCGGCACAGGTATTTGATCTGGTTCGCATCGAGGCCAAGGCGCCGCGCGGCTTCGGCCTTGACTCCTCCGGCTCGAGCAATCGCCTCGGAGAGGAGCTCGCGCTCGAACTGCTCCACGGCCTTCGCAAAGGAGACGGCGGGAGGGACCACCGACGCCGAAGGGGCCCCCCGCAGAACACGCGGCAGATCTTCCTCGCCGATCAGCTCCCCATCCGAGAAGAGCACCAGCATCTCGATGACGTGTTGGAGCTCCCGCACGTTGCCCTTCCACGGATGGGCACGCAGCCGCTCGAGCACGGCTGGGGACAGCCGTTTCTCGGGCTTTCGGTGGTGAACCGTAAATTTCGCGAGGAAGTGCTCCGCCAGAAGCGGCATGTCCTCCAGCCGCTCCCGCAGGGGCGGGATGCGGATGGGGATGGCGTTGATGCGATAGAAGAGGTCCTCGCGGAAGCTGCCGGCAGCAACCCGGCCTTCCAAGTTTTCGTTGGTGGCCGAGATGAGCCGGAAGTCCACCTGGATGCTCCTCCGCCCCCCCACTCGTTCGATCTCCCGCGACTCCAGAGCTCGCAAAAGCTTCGACTGCACAGCTGCTGACAGCGTCCCGACCTCGTCGAGGAAAAGAGTGCCGCCCTGGGCGAGCTCGAAGCGGCCGGGTCTCGAGGCGACCGCTCCCGTAAACGCCCCCTTCTCGTGACCGAACAGCTCCGCCTCCGCCAGCGACTCGGGGAGCGCGGAAACGTTCACGGCCACAAACGCGCGGTCCCGCCGGGGGCTCCTCTGGTGGATCGAGCGAGCCACGAGCTCCTTGCCGGTGCCGCTTTCCCCCTGCAGCATCACCGTGGCGTCCGAAGGAGCCACCTTCTCGATGTCGGCAAAGAGGCGACGCATCGGAGCACTTGACCCGACGAGCCGATCGAAGGTCTTCTGCTCGCGGGCCTCTGCTTTGAGCTCCCGGTTCTCCGTCACCAGACGTCGCCGCTCAAGCGCGCGTTTCAGGATAATGAGAAGTTCGGCGGGGTCCAACGGCTTGCGGAAGAAGTCGAAGGCCCCGAGTTCGACCGAGCGCAGAGCGGCCTGGCGATCCTCCTCCCCCGACATCATGACGACCGTGGCCTCGGGATCCCGCCGGCGAACCTCCTGCAAGAGGCCGAGGCCCTCCTCCACGCGCCCGGTCGGGGGGAGCCGCAGGTCGAAGAGATAGAGGTCGGGCTCCGACCCGCAGAGCGTGCGCCCCTCTGTTGCGTCGCGGGCTCCCACGACATCGAACACGCCCTTGAGCGACCAGGCAAGTTGATCGAGAAGGAACGGGTCGTCCTCGACGATGAGGATGCGGCCAAGCGCCCTCAAAGCGGTCACTCGTCCGTGTGGAAGGCAGGAAACGAGAGCCGGACGACGGTCCCTCCCCCCGAACGCGTGAGCAGGCGGATCGTCCCCCGGTGGTGACGAACGATCTGATTGGCGGTGAAGAGGCCGAGACCGACGCCGTGGGGCTTGGTGGTCTGAAAGGGCCTGAAGAGACGGTCGCGAACGAACTCGGGAGACATCCCCGGGCCGTTGTCGATGATCTCGGCGATCGCGCGTGTGCGCGCCCGGGAGCCGGACGAAAAGCTCCGAATCAAGACCTTTCCGGACGCCGGCGCAGCCTCGAGCGCGTTCTCGAGCAGGCTCGTCAGGGCGTCCATCAGGTAGTAGGGGTCGGCCCAGATCTGCGGGAGCGGAGAAAGGGCGAGACACAGCGAAGGAAGGCGACCCGAGGCCGCCCGGGACCCGCGCCGCGTGGCCGCTGCGGCCACCTCGCCCAGCAGACCGTTCAGGTCGAGAGCCACTTTGATCAGCACGGCGTCGGGGTGCGCCGACCAGCGTCCGACGATCCCGTCCAGCCGCTCGATCGTGGAGCTCAAGAGCTCCTGCAGCGAGCGCTTGAAGTCGAGATCCCCGTAGTGTACTTCCAGGTTCGAGCGGAGCAGCTGCAGCCGAAATCCCATGTTCTTGATGTCGTGGACCAGCACGCGGTCGAGCATGGAGCGAAGTTTCGGGGAGGTGCGGGGGCGCCGGGAGGAGTTCACGGGCGTCGGGATTCCAGCAGCCGGATGGAGACGGCCAGGCCGGGCCGGAGCACCGGGTGGGCCGGATCCCGCCGCACGCGGACGATGACCTGAAACGTGCCGCTCGCGGCGTCCACAGCGGGGCTGATGAATTCGACGGAGCCCGTCGTACGCGCCTGCGGGAAATTGACCGGGACGACCTCCACGGGCGCTCCGCGGCGGACGTTCAAGAGCTCCTTCTCCGGCACGTAGATCCGCGCCAGCAGGGGCTCGAAAGCCGTGATCTTGAAGAGCGGGATGTTCTGGTCCTCGATCACCTTCTGCCCGATCCGGGCGTATTTCTCCGTCACGACCCCCGCAAACGGAGCGCGAATCACGGCATAGTCGCGCAGGGTCTTCGCTTTCTCGTAGCTGGCCACGGCCACCGCGTACCGGGCCTTCTTCTCGTCCAGGTCCGCCTCGCTCGAAACGCCCCCCGTCGAGAGAGCCTGCGCCCGCTCGTACTCGACCTTCTTCAGCTCCATGTCCTCCTTGGACTGCCGCAGCTCCTGGTCGAGCTCCCGGGGGTCCAGCAGCGCGAGCGGCTGGTCCTTTGCGACGACCGTTCCCCGGTCGACAGAGATGGTCTGGATCATCCCCGAGTGGCGCGAGGTGACCGTGACTTCCTGATCCACCATAAGGTGTGAGGAGTAGACGGCGCCCTCGGGCCCCGCCGCGCCCTGCCCCGGGGCACCCATTCCCATCAGGAGAACCGAAAGAAGCAGTCTCTTCACTGTGGCGCTTTAAGGAAACGAAATGCTATCTTTAAAGCGCTTTCTATGTCGATCGCCCTGGCGGACGAAAAGCCGGAGACCGAGCAAAAGGGCCTCCGGGCGAACTTCCGCTGGGCCCTCCAGGAACCCTGGGACGAGCGGCGTCTCGCGGCTTTCCTGATGACCAAGCACCGGCGTAACGAGTCGGACTGGACCCGCCGCGCTTCCCCCTTCTGCGCCTCGCTCGGCCAGTGCACGATCGAGTGCTCTCTGCCACTGACCAGCCCGGAGGCGCTGCCGGAGCTGGAGAAGATGCTGACGCGGGAGCTGCGGGGCATCCTCGCGGGCGCGGACGCGGTTCACCAGGAAATGCTCGGCGAAGCGGACTGGCGGCGAGTCACACCGCCGTAGCTCTCAGCTTTCAGCTTTCAGCCCGGAACGGGGCTCACGGGACACCCCGGCTGAGAGTTGATAGCTGACAGCTGACGGCTTTCCCCTCTCCCATATAATCCCCCCGCAAAAAAGGAGGGGGTCAGGATGTTGTCGGTTCCCTCGCTCCGGCTCAATCAGTTCGGCGTTCGGTTTTACGAGGCTCTGCTCTCGGGAGCGGATCTCCAGTCGCTGGTCGGTTTCGAGGTCCTGTCCTTCGGGCCGGGCAACCAGACGACCCGCGGCAAGACAAACAAGAAGACCGCGGGGCGCGTCAACTGGGAGTTCCTCGAGAAGAGGATCGCCGCCTCGGAACAGGCCTTCCAGCGCCCGATCATCCAGAGAAAGATCGAAGAACTGGTCGGCTACTACCTGCAATGCGCCGACTCGGGGACCCTGCCGGCGATCCCGGGCAGCGTCCTGCTGGTCTCCGACCACCGGCTCGAGTTCGTCTCCTCGGGAGGACGGGCCGACGCCGGCTCCTTGAAGCTCCCGGAGGAGTCCGGGATCCTGAGGGCCCTGGACGGCCAGCATCGCCTGCTTGCCCTCCACCAGCTCGCCGAGAAGCACAACCTGAAGGATTTTCAGGTGCCCGCCGTCGTCTTCGACAACCTGACCGCCGATCAGGTCGTTGAGCTCTTCGTGACGATCAACAGCAAGCACACGAAACTGAACCCGTCGCATCTGATTTCGCTCGCGGGCCGGAGGCTCTACCGAGACGAGAACCTGGCGGCCGCGCATGACGTCATCCGGGCGTTGAACGAGGACGAGCACTCACCGCTCAAGAGCCAGATCAAGGTCCTGGGCATCGGCAGGGGCTCGGTGACACAGGCGTCGCTGGCCGACGAGCTGCGCGACGTCTTCGCGGCAATGGACGCCGCGGGGGGCCGAATCTCTCGGGAGTTTCGGGAGAACGCTCGCCGCTTCTTCCTGAACTACTTCAAGGCCGCCGGACGGGCCTTCCCCGTCGCCTTCGCCGGGCGAAAGTACTCGATCCGCAGCTCGGCCTCGCTGCGGTCCTTCATCCGCACCGTGCCGTACGTCATCGCGATGATCCGAAGCCGCGGAGGGGACGTCTGGTCCGCCGGAGAGCTCGACGCGGCGCTGCGCCCCTGGGCGGAGGCGATCGGGGACAAGCGTTTCGAGACGGAAGGCGCCTGGAAGGAGAAGATGACCGGTGGGACCCGCTCGACCGTCGAGATCCTGGCCCGGGAGCTGCGCCAGGGACTCAACGCCTAACGTGTGTGACGTGGCCGGAAAACGGGAAACGGTAAACGGGAGACGGGAAGAGGGACGGCCCGCTCGTCTTCCGTCTCCCGTCTCCCGTCTCCCGATTCTGGTTCCAGGCAGGACGAGTTAAACTTTGGCCTCGACTTCTCGTAAGAAGACAGAAAGGAACTAGAGTCACATGGCCGCATTCGGAGGCTGTCTTCTCTTTCTCTTCGCCCTGGCGATCCTCGGCGCGATCTGGGCGATCTGGCGCTACAACAATCTCATCTCCTTGAAGAACCAGGTCGGCAACGGCTGGAGACAGATCGATGTGCAGCTCAAGCGCCGGCACGACCTGATCCCAAACCTGATTGCCTCGGTCAAAGGCGAGATGCAATTCGAGCAGGACACCCTGGAGAAGGTCATCTCGGCTCGCAACAGCGCGGTAACGGCCCGGGGGGTCGCGGACGCGGCAGCGAAGGAGAATGTCCTGACGCAGACGCTTTCCAGGCTCTTCGCGCTGGCCGAGAACTACCCCAACCTGAAGGCGAACGAGAGCGTGAAATCGCTCATGGAGGAGCTGACCTCGACGGAGAACAAGATCGGATTCGCGCGCCAGTTCTACAACGACATCGCCACGCGCTTCAACATCGCCCAGCAGGTCTTCCCGGACAACCTGATCGCGCAGGCGTTCAAGTTTCAGCCCGTGGAGCTTTTCGAGATCACGGCCGCTGCCGAGCGCGAGGCGCCCCAGGTGGACCTCAGCCTGCGGCCAAGGTAGCTTTCAGCTATCAGCTGTCAGCTGTCAGCCGTGATCAAGTAGCTCTTGGCTGAGAGCTGAGAGCCGACAGCTGACAGCTATGATTCCCACCAACCTCTACGACCAGCAGAAACGCAATCTCGCGCGCACCCGGCTCGTCCTCGCCGGGTTCATTCTGTTCCTGACCTTCCTCGGGATTGGAGCGGACGCCTTCCTTTATGGCTCGGGCGTGGGCCCCGGGATCCCGATCGCGACGATCGGCGCGGTCCTGTTGGGCTCACTCTCGGCGTGGTGGTCGCTCCGGGGAGGGGACAAGGCGGTGCTCGAGTCTGCCCACGCCGCCGCGATCGACACCTCCGACCCGAAGCAGAAGACGCTCGACAACGTCATCGAAGAGATGGCAATCGCCGCCGGTCTGCCCAAGCCCGCGGTCTACCTGATCCCGGACCCCGACCCGAACGCCTTTGCGACCGGCGTCGGCCCGGAACGCTCCTCGGTTGCCGTGACTCGGGGGTTGCTCGACTGCTTGAACCGCGAAGAGCTGCAGGCGGTCGTCTCCCACGAGATGTCCCACGTGAAGAACTACGACGTCCGCCTCATGACGGTTGTCGCCGCCCTCGTGGGCTCGGCGCTGCTCCTGTCGGACTGGGGGCGCCGAGGGTTGTGGTGGGGCGGCGGGCGCAGGCGTTCAGGCGACCAGGGCAGAGGGGGATCGGGGCCTCTTGCGCTCATCTTTTTCGCTCTCTGGGTAATCTCGATCGTGCTTGCCCCCCTGATCGCGCAGCTCGTGGCGATGGCCGTCTCTCGCGAGCGCGAGTACCTGGCCGACGCCTCCGGCTCCGAGCTGACGCGCAACCCTCTGGCTCTGGCCGCGGCCCTGGAAAAAATCGTCGCCGCGGCCGCGCCCACCCGGTCCATCAAGCAGGGCGTGGCCCACCTCTGCATCGAAGACCCCCGCGGGCGCTCCATCAACCAGCGCGAGGGGGCCTTCGCGAACCTCTTCGCCACGCACCCGCCAATCGCCAAACGGATCGAGCTTCTGAAGGAGATGGCCTATCAGAAGACAAGGAATTTGTGATTGGTGATTAGTGATTGGTGATTAGCGCGAACATTTTCTTGCTTGCCTTGTTCACAAATCACAAATCACAAATCACCGGTCGGTTACGCGCAGTGCGGATGTCACGGCTTCAGCGGGTGTTGAAGCAAACCGGATGGAGGCGGCCAGGGCCGCCGCGCCGTCGGGATTCGAGGCTTCCGCGAGCGCGGTGTCGAGCGTCGGACGCCAGAAGTCTCCGAGGAGCACGAAGGGGCGCGGCTGCGCCTCGCCCTTGACGATCGACTCGGCGATCCAGACGAGCTCGAGCATCGTGCCGAGGCCATGTGGCAGGAAGATCCAGGCCTCGGACAGATCGCGCAAACGCCGGAGTCTCTCCGGCAGATCCGCGGCGGCAATCGTTTCGGTCACCCAGCGATTGGGCGCGCCGCGGCCGGCAAACACCACACCGAGGGAGGCGCCGCCGCCCTCCGCCGCGCCGCGGCAAGTCGCTTCCATAACCCCGCCGTAGCCGCCGCAGACGACCCGCCCGCCGCGCCGGGCGATCTCAAATCCTAGCTCCCGCGCCTCCTCATAAGCGGCGCTCCCCTCGCCGGGAAGGCTCGAGCCGAAGACGGCAATGGAAATCAAGCTATCAGCTATCAGTACGAAACCCAAGCCCGGCTGACAGCTGAGAGCTGAAAGCTGACAGCTCGGCTCAATCCAGATCGATGTCCCGAATCGGCTTGGAGGTGTCGTCCTTTGCCTTCTGAAAAAGCTCCTCGAACTTTCGGTTCAGAACGTCTTTCTTGGACTTCTCCGCCTCGACCGAGGCCGTGAATTTCTTCTCCCTCTCCGCGTCGTGCGTCTTCAACGCTCCGATCGCGTCGTCCACGGACTCGAACTTGCGAGGGGTCTTCGCCGCTTCGTGGTCGATGACCGCCTTCAGGTCGGCATCGACCTTCAACCGTGCGCCGCAGCAGGGGCAGAGCAGCTCAAAGTCCATCCTCGATCATTGTACCGTTTCGAATCCTGCTACCAACCCTTTTGGCGCCTCCGGTCGCGTCTTTCTCGGCTGGACGGGCGGCCTCCGCTCTCCCGCGGGGCAAGCATCCGGTCCAGGCGGCGAATCTCGAGCACTTCAGGCGAGGCAGCGGGCGTGACGTCCTCATAGAGGTTTCGCGCCTGCTTCCTGGAGACCGAGCGGCTCGCCAAGCCGCGGACGACGAGCTGCCGCCGTTGCCCCGACTCCCTCGCGACGGCCACGCGGTCGCCCACGCGCAACTGCCGGTGCGGCTTCGCGCGCGCTCCGTTGACGTCGATTTTGCCCCCGTCGCAGGCTGCCTTGGCCGCCGAGCGCGTTGGAAAGAGGCAGGAAACGTCCAACCAGACGTCCAGCCGCACAGACTCCGCGGGCGGCCGTTCCTCCAACGACTCCTTCTTCAGTCTTCGGTCTTGACGGGCAGGGCGGCCGATGTTCCCGGTCTCTCTCTTGCGCGGCGCGCGGCAAGCCAGGCACCAAACTCGGCCGACGCCTCGACGGGCTCGGAATGGGGGCGGCCGAGGAAGTATCCCTGAGCCGCGAAGACCCCCTCCTCGACACAGACGCTCAGGTCCTCCGCGTTCTCGATTCCTTCGGCGATCAGGGCGACCCGCGAGTCGCTGGCGACCTGCGAGAGCAGCTGCAGGATCGCCCGACGCTGCGCATCCCTGGCTATGTTTCGTGTGATCTCGCTGTCCACCTTGATCCAGCGCGGGGAAAGCCCCGAACAGTACCGGAGCGTATCGTAACCGGAGGTCACGTCGTCCAGGGCGATCGAGACGCCCAGATCGTGGGGGACGCTCAAGGCCTTCTGGAGCCCCTCGAGGGACTCGACCCTCTCGATCTCGACGAGGTCGAGTGCCAGACGCGCGTAGGGGAACTCCATGCGCTCGGCCTCTTCGCCCAGCCCCGAGAGGCCGGATTCGCCGCCCGTCAAGAGCTGCGGGTTGACGTTCAGGAAGAGCATGGAGCTCTCGGGAAGCCGCCGGGCCGCCTCAAGCACGGCCACCCACGACGCCCGCTCGAAGGCCTTCTCGATCCCGAGGACGAGCGCCGCTGGGAAGATCTCCGCAGCCAGGTGGCGCGTCCCGTCCGGCGACAGGGCGCGCAGCAGCCCTTCGAAGCCCAGTGGGTTGCCGCTGTGCAAATCGAAGATCGGCTGGAACTCCACGAAGAATTCTCCCGAGCGGATGACGTCCACGAACCAGAGGGAGCGGACCTGCCGGCAGGCGAGTGTCAGAGGGACCAGGCTGCCGACGGCATCCCATTTGGTCTGCCCGGGATCTTCCGGTGAGACGTGCACGCGGGCAGCGAGCAGCCCCAGGCGCTGCTCGAGATCCGGAAGGGCGCTTGCGACCCGCTCGACCCAGACCCGGCGCGTCCGTCCGTAGACCTGCCCGCGCGACCAGGCACGACCGAGTGCCTGCGCGAGAGCCCGCTCCGCAGTGGGGTCATCCGCCCGAAGGAAGACGGCGTGGGCCTTGCGCCAGCGATCGAGGCGATCCAGGGTCCGACCGTCGAGGACGAGATCTTTCACCGGCATCCATTGTAAGACCGCGACGCGCTGCTCAGACCTCCTTCTCCTCGTACTGGGCCTTCAGAGAGGAGACGACCGAAGCGTCGGCCAGCGTGGTGGTGTCTCCGAGCACGCGCCCTTCGGCGATGTCGCGCAGGAGCCGGCGCATGATCTTGCCCGACCGGGTCTTGGGCAGGTCGGCGGTGAAGAAGAGCTTGTCGGGCCTGGCGATCGCGCCGATCTTTTTCGCGCAGTGGTCCTTCAGCTCCGCCTGAAGGTCGGATTCCTTCGCGGCCTCGCCCGTCTTGCCTTTTTCCTTCAGAATCACGAACGCAGCGATCGCCGTGCCCTTCAGCTCGTCGGAGATGCCCACGACGGCCGCCTCGGCCACGGCCTGGTGGTCCACCAGAGCGGATTCCACCTCCATCGTGCCGATGCGATGCCCGGCGACGTTCATGACGTCGTCCACCCGCCCCAGAAGCCAGAAATAGCCTTCTTTGTCACGCTTGGCGCCATCCCCTGGAAAGTAGACGTCCTTTTTCCACTTCGACCAGTAGGTCTCGACATAGCGCCGGTCGTCCCCCCAGATCGTGCGCAACATCGCGGGCCAGGGGCGCGTGATCGCGAGGTACCCCCCTCCCACCTTCACCTCCTGGCCGGCCAGGTTCAGGATCTTGGCCTGGACGCCGGGAAACGGCGCGGTCGCCGAGCCTGGCCGCGTGCGCGTGACTCCGGGCAGCGGCGTGATCAGGATCATCCCGGTCTCCGTCTGCCACCAGGTGTCCACAACCGGGCACCTGCCGCCCCCGATGTGTTTCTGGTACCAGATCCAGGCCTCCGGGTTGATCGGCTCCCCCACGGTCCCCAGAAGGCGCAGCGAGGACAGATCGTGCCGCTCCGGCCACTCGGTCCCCCACTTCATGAATGCGCGGATCGCCGTGGGGGCCGTGTAGAGGATCGTGACGCCGTGGCGTTCGATGATGTCCCAGAACCGGTCCCGCGCGGGCGTATCCGGGGCGCCCTCGTAGATCAGACAGGTGGCGCCGTTGGCGAGCGGCCCATAGACGACGTACGAATGGCCCGTGACCCACCCGATGTCGGCCGTGCACCAGAAGATGTCTTCGTCCTTCAGGTCGAAGACCCATTTCGCGGTCGCGTAGGTTCCGACCAGATACCCGCCGGTCGTGTGCAGGACCCCTTTGGGCTTTCCGGTCGTCCCGGAGGTGTAAAGGATGTAGAGCGGGTCCTCGGCATCCATCTTTTCCGGCGGGCATTGCGCGGAGCTCTTTGCCATCCGGTCGTTCCACCAGGAGTCGCGCCCCTCTTTCCACGCGACCGGCGTCTCCGTCCGCCGGACGACCACAACGTGTTCGATCGTTGGTGTCCCGGTCAAGGCTTCGTCGGCGATCTTTTTCAGCGGCACGACGTTTCCGCGCCGCCAGCCGCCGTCGGCGGTCACGAGGACCCTTGCCCCCTGGTCGTTGATCCGGTCCCGCAGGGACTCGGCCGAAAAACCTCCAAACACGACCGAGTGGATCGCTCCGATCCGCGCGCAGGCGAGCATCGCAATCGGAAGCTCCGGAATCATCTGGAGGTAAAGGCAGACCCGGTCGCCTTTTTTCACACCGTGGGCCTTGAGAACGTTGGCGAACTTGCAGACCTGATCCTTGAGCTCCGCGTAAGTGAGGCTCTTGTCTTCGGCCGGGTCGTTGCCCTCCCAAAGAAGGGCCCTGTTATTGCCGAAGCCCGCGTCGACGTGGCGGTCGAGGCAGTTTACCGATACGTTGAGCTTCCCCCCTTCGAACCAGCGGATCTCGCCTGTCTTGAAATCGGCACGGAGGACCTGGCTCCACTTTCGCGTCCAGTGGAGGCGTTCGGCGACCTCGCCCCAGAATCCCTCGGGGTCCTCGAGCGAGCGGCGGTACATCGCCCGGTA